>CADAEX010000193.1 GCA_902787125.1 uncultured Spirochaetaceae bacterium | reverse complement strand
GGTAGTTCTCCACCCATCCGCACAGGGTAACCTCTTTTCCCACATCTTTTGCGGTAAGCTCGCCGCATCTGAAATTTCTCTGTAATCTCATATATTCTGCTCCATCATCCCAACTGAGAGATTTTATTAAGTATCAATTCCCTTGCCTTCTTCGGGTCGGCCTTTCCGCCGCTCACCTTCATAAGCTGTCCGATAAGGAATCCCACCGGCTTCTGGTCGCCGCCCTTGATCTGGGCCACAACCTTGGCGTTGTCGGCAAGGAGCTTATCCACCATTGCCTCCACCTCGCCCGAGTCTGCAGTCTGCATCAGGTTGTTCTTCTCAATCACCTGCATCGGATCTGCATCCTCGTTTATGATGATATCCATCACCTTCTTGGCAGCCTGAGCATTGATCTTCTCAGCCTCAAGAAGTTTAATTACTGTAACAAATTTTTCCACTGTAAGGAAGCTGTCGCAAAGGCTCTTCTTTGCCTTGTTCAGGTCCTTGGCCACCTCGCCCCTCATCCAGGAGGCTGCGTTTGCAACGCTTATTCCACCTTTTATGGCTGCCTCAAAGAAGTCAGCCTTGTCCTTCTCTTCAGTAAGGAACTCAGCCCCATCTTCGTTAAGGCCATACTCGTCAATGAACCGCTTTTTCCGCACCCATGGCAGCTCCACCTGGGCCGCATCAATCTGGGCCAGGAATTCCTTGGTGGGACAGTATGGCGGCAGGTCCGGCTCCGGGAAGTAGCGGTAGTCGTTGGCATTCTCCTTGCTCCGCATTCCCTCGGTCCGTTTTTTCTCGTCGTTCCACAGACGAGTCTCCTGCACCACATCCGGGACTGCCGCTGGATTTCGTACTGGAGCGCCAGCTTCACATGGCGGAAGGAGTTGAGGTTCTTCACCTCCACCTTGCGGCCCAGGCCTTTGCCCTCGAAGTTTACAGATACGTTGACATCGCAGCGCATGGAGCCTTCCTCCATGTTGCCGTCGCACACGCCCAGGTATCGCACCATCTTCCGGAAGTTCTGCATAAAGAGCTCAGCTTCCTCAGGTTTCTTGAAGTCAGGTTCGGAGGTGTGCATCGTGAATCCGCACCCTGGGCATGCCGTCCATCTCTATAAGTCCCTTCACTCCGAAAGGGGAGTTGAACTGGGAAATCTGATAGTTCTTCGGCATATCAGGGTAGAAATAATTCTTCCGGTCAAAGACAGCCTTCTCGTTAAGATGGCAGTTCATGGCCCGGCATACTATGTAAGCCTTCCGGACAGCCTCCTCGTTGAGCACGGGAAGCACTCCAGGATAGCCCATGCAGACTGGGCAGACATGGCTGTTAGGTATATGGCTGAACTCATTCTTGCAGTTGCAGAATACCTTTGTCTTGGTAAGAAGCTGGATATGTATCTCAAGTCCGATGAATGATTCTATCATAGTGCCTCCGGAGCGTCAGCAACAGGGAAGACATCAGAAAGCTCCCGGGCTGCATCAAACAGCAGGTTCTCGCTGCAGTAGTTGGCAAAAAGCTGCATTCCCACAGGCAGGCCATTCTCCACCCCCACAGGGATGCTCAAGGCAGGCATACCAGTCAGGTTTGCTGTTACGGTGAACTTGTCAGCCACTTTCTGCTGATACGGTGTAAGACCTGCATTTCCATGCCTGAAGGCCTGGGACGGGAAGGCTGGCGCCACAAAAATGTCAGAGGAGCTGAAGATATTCTTGAAGTCATCGATGATCTTTGTCCTGATCTTCTGAGCCTTGATGTAGTACTGATCCTGGAATCCTGAGCGGAGCACATATGTACCCAGAAGGATACGCAGCTTTACTTCGTCGCCGAAACCTTCGTTCCTGGATTTCTCCATCAGGTCCATCGGGGTCTCCCCCTCCTTGCTCCGGTGACCATAACGGATACCGTTGTACCGGGCCAGGTTGGCACTTGCCTCTGCTGTCGCAATTGTATAGTAGACAGGGATTACATATTCCAGTGACGGAACCTGAACCCCCTTGATCTCAAAACCTTTGTCCCTGATTGCCTGGATAAGAGCCTTGTATCCTTTCTCAATCTCAGGGCTCAGCCCCAGGTCTCCCTCAAGATAAGTGAAGCTCAGCTTGCCATTGACCGGTTTTGCAGGCTCCTCCGGATAGGCGATGGAGGTCTGGTCTCTCCAGTCCTGCCCTTTGATTACATTGAACACTTTCTCTGTCAGATCCAGGTCCTTGGAAAGAACTCCGATCACATCAAGGGAGGAAGGCAGGCTGGCGGATGGATCCGCCAGTGTCTGATCCCAGGGCAAAGGGGACCAGACCGGCTGCAACAGCAGCCGCACTGCCGCCGCTGGAGCCGCCGGTGACATATTCTTTGTTCCAAGGGTTGTTGGTGCCTCCGAAGGCAGAGAAATCGGTGGAGGAGCCCATTCCGAACTCATCCATGTTTGTCTTGCCCACCACAACTGCACCGGCAGCCTCCAGTTTCTCTACAGCTGTTGCGTTGTAGGGAGAAACAAAGTTCTCCAGAATCTTGGAGGCGCAGGTAAGGTGGAAGCCCTCCACGGCAATATTATCCTTCACGCCGCAGGGAATATTTGCCAAAGGACCCTCCGGGTTCCGGCATTTCTTCCTGCCTGCATCATACTCCAGGAAAGAGTGGATATCCTTGTCTTTGGCCAATACATCAATCATATCTGGCCTCCTACAGGATATGGGGCACGGTTATGAACCGCTCGTCCCGCTCGGGAGCAGCTTCGATCATTCTCTCGGCAAGGGTGCTCTCTATCACCTCGTC
>CADAEX010000192.1 GCA_902787125.1 uncultured Spirochaetaceae bacterium | reverse complement strand
CCTGCATCACAAAGTCTTTTTCTACAGAATTGATTCTATCTTCTTTAATACTCATATTGTCTCCATAATAAACTTATCAAAAAAATGGCAGAAAAACAATAATGATTATGTTATAATGAATGAATAGTATTGAGCTATGTTTGAAGAAAAACTGTATCACAAGAAAATGAATCCTCAGAAACTTAAAGATTATGGCTTTACAAAAAATGGTGCGGCGTACGAGTACAGAACATCGATTTTAGAAGGTAGTTTTGCCCTGTTGATTACCATTTCACAGGATGGGGCGATAGGCACCAGGCTCCAGGAGCAGCCGTCTGGAGAGGAATATGTCCTGTACAAGACAGATGCTGCGGGCTCTTTTGTAGGCAAGGTAAGATGTGCTATTGGTGATGTGATAGAAGATATTGCCCGGAAATGCTTTGATATCGCTGTTTTCAAGAATCCTCAGACCGAGGCGGTCATAGAATATATACGCAAGAAATATGGTGATGAGTTGGAATTTCTATGGGATAAGCTTCCCGATGCAGCTATATGGCGGCGAAAAGAGACTAATAAATGGTATGGCATTATTATGACGATATCGGCCAGGCGTCTGGGCCTTGATTATGACTCCCAGGTTGAGGTCATGGATCTGCACATCGATCCTGATAAAATGGATGACCTGCTCAAGAACCCCGGTTATCTTCCTGGGTATCATATGAACAAGAAGCATTGGTTCACTGTAATCCTTGATGGCTCAGTGAACAACGATGAGCTTTTCAGCCGTATCGATGAAAGCTACACCTTGGCAAAAAAGAAATAGAGAGCATATTGCCGGCAGGTTAGTTAAAGAGAGACCCCCAGTTTTTGACAGAGGGCTTCTTTAAGGGTCTGGCTGAAGTTGATGTCAGCCCGTTCTGCTCTGAAGTTCAGCCAGCTTGGGATGGAGAGTGTTTTCTTTACTGCCTTGCTGTCGAATTCTCTCCTCCATTCATCTGTATCAGCCAGAACATAAGAGACAAATCCATCTGCGTTAATATCTTTGATTTTACTTGGGGCAGGAATATCTTGGTTGTCATCCTCGTAGCTGACAAGCATCATCTCAAGGGCATCTTTTGCCATCTCCATTGCTTCTGTCAAATTGTCACCAAAAGTGTGACAGCCTTTTATATCTGGGATATCTACACCTATTTTCCCATCATCTTCTATAAAAATTGCTGGATAAACATATTTCATAAGTCTAATTTAGACGTATTATTACGTATTGTCAATAAATACATGTTTTTCCTCCCAGATGGATCTATCTCTGATACACAAAAAATTTTCATTTTGCTTCAATTTTTTAGAAAAAAGTTTAAAAAAATTTTACTGTAGCGTTATTTGAGACACCTGCTTGGTATAATAAATTATGATTAGATAAGGAGTTGGACTATGATTTCGAATAATCTGAATGCAAAAACAAAGGGTGATGTGGTTATCGTAAGGCAGCCACACCAGTTCAAGCCGACTGTACACCTTGGCAAAAAAGAAATAGTATTACTTGTGCTGGTTCAGGTAGTTCACTAACTGGCGCGGGGTGTGCAGGTTGAACACATCCTCGAAGGAGATGCCGGTTATATTGCATTCCGCTATTGCCTCGGCCACCGCGATGGAGTCGGCACCCAGCTGTACAAAGTCATCGTCCATGCCGTAGGGTTCTATGTTCAGTACACGGCCGAAGCTGCGGCACAGCGCTTTTTCCAGAGCGGTGGCCGGTGCGGCGTAAGGGGCCCGGTACTGTGGTCTCCAGTTCCTGCCGGAGCTGGTTGGCATCGAAGCCGGCCGGGCCGGTGTAGTAGGCGCAGATGAATGTGGTGTGCTCCTTCTCGAAGCCCTTTACGGCGCACCAGGCTGAGTTATCTGTCTTTTTGAGCACTGCCAGGATTTCTGACGGCTCCACTCTGTTGCCGTTGATCTTGATCATGAAATCCATCCGCCCAAGGTGCATTATGTTGCCATCCGGCAGCTTTTTACCCAGGTCCCCGGTATGGAAAAGACCGTCACGGAACTTCTCCTTATTCATCTCGGGCAGGTTGATATAGCCTTTGACGCATGGGTTTTTTATGCATATTTCCCCTTCTTCGCCGTCCGGCACCTCCTTGCCGTCATCGCCGATGATATAGAGCATATCAGGCAGTGTAGGCAGTCCGATAGGGGCAGCACCTCTCCTGCCGTCGATAGGGAATATAGTGACCAGGTATCCCATCTCGCCCATGGTGAAGAGGTTGTAGATCGGGATAGAAAGGGCATCCACATCAGTTGCAACCTCGCCGCCTATGTAGATCTGCTTAAGGTATGTGTTGACCTTCCGGTAAGCCTTGAGGAGAGACGGGGTCATGAAGATGCCTTCTATCTTGTTGTCCTCTAAGTAATTATAGAGCAGATGCGGTGTCTTTGTTGTGTTGTAGTCCAGCACAAATATAGTGCCGCCATAATATGTGATTATGGTGGAAATCTCGAAAGCCACGAAGTTGAGGGGGAATATGACGCCAAAGTTGGGGCCGTGGGAAAGGAGATATTCTCCTTTATAATTGAAGGCCTCAAGGTTTCTCTCCAGGAAACTTCTCAGATGAACAGCCCCTTTGGGCTTCCCGGTGGTGCCTGATGTATAGATGGCACACAGAGGATCATCCGGCTCTGTCCCGACCCAGCCGTCAAAGCTCTTCTGCCGGATAACCTCGTCCCAGTTCTGCTGGTTCAGTGTGAGCTTGCAGCTGCAGTCCTTCTCGATGAACTGTGCCCGTGCTGCCGGTGCGCTGGCCTCCAGGACCACAAATGCGGCTCCAGCCCTTATTATTCCCAGTGCAGCCACATATACCATGGCGCCTCTGGGCAGGTTGATGAACACAAAGTCGCCTCTGCCTATACCCTTAGAGCGCAGATATGTGACAACCTGACCGGTAAGCCTGTCCACATCGGCATATGTAAGCCGGTTTCCAAGCTGATC
>CADAEX010000191.1 GCA_902787125.1 uncultured Spirochaetaceae bacterium | reverse complement strand
TATCAGGTGATAGGCTTTGCATTCCTGATAACGCTTATGATATTCACACTGTTCAACGATGTGATCTTCCTGATAAAGAAGTGATGGAGGAAATATGAAAGTAAAAGTTCCATGCACCTGCTATGCGCCGGTGGATTTTGAATACGATGAGACTGTAGACCTGGCAAAGAACCCTGAGGCTGCCAACCGGATCATGGCTGGAAGCTTCATGGAGGCAAAGTGTCCAAAGTGCGGCAAGGTTCTGCATCCTGAGTTCCCATTCACTGTGAAGCACGAGGGAAAAAAGATAGATATCCAGTTCCTGCCTGAACGGATGAGGGACGAATACCTGCGTGGCCTATCCAAGTACTGTTTTAAGAAGGATGGCCGCATTGTAATAGGATTCCCGGAGCTGGCCGAGAAGCTCAAGATTATCAACGAGGGCTTTGACGACAGGATCATCGAGGTCATCAAGTATTACATGGTCTCCAAGATAGAGGCAGACCAGAAGCCTGATAACGAGATACGGGCCTTCTTCGAGTGCACCGACAAAGATGGAAATCTGGTGTATCAGGTGCTGGGACTCAAGGATAACGAGGCTGCACAGATCACTATTCCAAAAAGCTTCTACGAGGTGTGCAAGATAAAGACATTGGCATACCAGAAGTCGGAGCCCTTCTGTCTGTTCCTATCCCCTCCTTACATTATACGAGGAAATAACAGAGCCAGTGAAACCTGCTGAAAAACCAGCAGAGGACAAGAAGCCAGAGTGAAACGCCTTGTCATGTGCAACCAGGCGGCAGACCTGGACTCTATTGCATGCTGTGTCTCTCTTGCTGTATCACTTGATGCTGCACCTTTTGTTCCCATACCCAGGGAGGAACTGCACCTCAGGAGGGAGGCTGAATGGCTCCTTGGTGAGTGCGGTGTGGACACTGCCTCCCTTGCCTTCTCAGGTGAGCTTGACCCATCGGAATCTGATCAGATTATACTGGTGGACCACAATGTGCTGCCACCTGAATATGAATATCTTGCGCCAAAAATCACTGAGATAATTGACCATCACAAGGATGAATGCAAACTGGCTGCAGCCAAAACTATAGTCCAAACTGGCAGCTGTGCCACCCTGGTGGGTAAGCGCCTTCTGGAAAGCCACGCCCAGGACTGCACTGCACTGGCCCATACCCAGGGCCAGGGCCAGCATACCCTGCCAAAAAACCTGGCCACACTGCTTCTCGGAGCCATACTCATAGACACCAGGTGCCTGGCACAGCGTCGCCCCACCACAGAACTTGACCGCAGTGTCGCAGCCCAGCTGGCGGCGATTGCCGGATGCGACTCCAAGGCCCTCTATGCCGAACTGTGGCGTCTTAAGAGCGACCTGAGCGTATTTACTCCAGGAGAGCTTTTACGTAAGGACTACAAGGAAATAACCGCAAGCAGGGTCAAATGTGGCTTCTGCGCAATCTACGGGGCCCTGGAGAGCATTTCCGGCAACCTTATGGAAGAAGCCCAGGTGTTCCGCACAGGCCGCCAGCTGGACCATCTGGTGCTGATGAGTGCCTACTATGAGGGCGAAGAACTGCGGAAGGAGCTGGCACTCATACCTCACTGCAGCTGGAACCAGGAAGCCCTGGCCTATCTCAATACCAAAGGTACCCAGCTGGAACCCAAGAGCATCATCGAAGGCATCCAGGTCTACAACCAGAAGAACACCGACTGGTCCCGCAAACAGATCCTGCCTTTTATAAAAGAGCTGATTGGATAATCAGAAATTTAACAATCAACTGATAGAAATTTATTCTTTTTACTGATATTCTGTAGCCGATGGAAAACACAGAGACACTTTTTTCAGACTACCCTCTTTCCGAGGCAGTTCTGAAGGCTATAGAGAAAAAGGGGTTCACCCACACCACACCGGTGCAGGCACTTATTCTGCCAAGACTTCTGGCAGAGGATACAAACATTGCGGTAAAAGCGCGGACAGGTACCGGCAAGACAGCAGCTTTCGGACTGCCTTTGGTGAACAAGCTCACCGAGCCTGCTGACAAGCCCCAGGCCCTCATACTGGCCCCTACTCGGGAGCTGGCCCTGCAGATATCAAACGAGATAAGGTCTCTCACCACAAACCGCTATCCAAGGATCACTGCAGTCTACGGCGGAGCTTCCATAGGCCTCCAGCTGCGGAATCTTGAGCGGGGAACCGAGATTGTAGTGGGTACTCCTGGCCGGGTCCAGGACCACATAGACCGTGGCAGCCTTGACCTTTCCGAGATCAAGTATTTGATTCTTGATGAGGCGGACGAGATGCTGGACATGGGCTTCATCGACGATGTGAAGAAGATAATCGACGCTGCAAACCCCGACAAGAAGGTGGCTCTTTTCTCTGCAACACTCCCCGCTCCTATCATGAAGATTGTGGATGAGCAGCTGGGAAAGACTGAGATTATAGCAGAGGATGTTCCTGAAAAAGAAGAGATCCTTGTGAACCAGGAAGCTATCCTTTTAAAGGCTGATGACCGTCTTGAGGCCCTTAAGCGTATTGTGGACTCCACCGAGAATTTCCACGGCCTTGTATTCTGCCCCACAAAGATAGAGGCAGACGAGGTGGCTCGGCAGATGGCTACCCTGCGGAGGCACTCCACGGAAACCTGTCCCAGGAGGCACGGGAGCGGACTCTGCGCCGGTTCAAGAACAAGCTTACAACCATACTTATAGCTACAGATGTGGCTGCCCGTGGTATCGATGTGGAGCGTCTGACCCATGTGATCAACTGGGAGCTGCCCCACAACTTCGACAGTTATATCCACCGCATAGGACGTACCGGCCGTGCCGGGGAGAAGGGAACAGCCATAAGCTTCATCCGCCCCACCATCCGCTATAAGATAAAGGAGTACAACCGGAAGTCAGAGAATGTTCTGGGAAGCTCCATCAAAGTGGTGAAGGTGCCGGAGGTTATGTCTATCCTCTCAGTCCGGTGCCAGCGCCTTGAGCAGACACTTGAGACAAAGGATCAGGAGTTCAGGGCTGATGGTGGGAACCAGAAGGAGAAGGAGATAATCGCAGCTTTTGCCGACAAGCTTATTGCAACCATGGGTGCAGGAAACACAGTGCGGGCTATGCTGGCCAGCGCATACGGCGACATATTCGACACAGACCGCTACCGG
>CADAEX010000190.1 GCA_902787125.1 uncultured Spirochaetaceae bacterium | reverse complement strand
ACTTGATACCGATGCATACAAATTCTCAATGGGACAGGCCATCTTCCACCAGTTCAGCGGAGACCATGCCACCTGGACCTTCAAGTGCAGGAACGAGAATATACACTTCACCAAGGAGATGGTAAGAGAGATAAGGCGTCAGGTGGGACTCTACTGCAACCTGCGCTTCACCGAGGACGAGCTCAAGTGGCTGCCGGAGAAGAACATCTGGATCCACAACAACTACTGTGACTACCTGCGGTTCTGGCATCCGCGGAAGAACGAGATTCACATTGATACAAAGGCTCCCTGCGGGCTCAACATAGAGACAAAGGGAACCTGGGGCAACACCTCCCCTTACGAGATTCCTATCCTGGCCATTGTCAACGAAGTCTACTTCCGGATGGCATACGACTACGACGAGCTTTTCGAGAAGTTCAAGCTCAAGGTGGCAGACATAATAGCAAAGCTCAAGGATGGCACCTACGATGTGGGGGTCTTCTCTGAGTTCGGTGCACGGCGCCGCCTCTCCTTCGAGGCTCAGGACTACCTGATAAAATCCCTGGTTGAGGCAAATATCCCGAGCTTTGTGGGAACCAGCAATGTATATCTGGCAAAGAAGTATGGTATAAAGGCTGTGGGTACACTGGCCCATGAGTATGTGATGACCGTAGGACAGGGACACCACGAGTACAACCCCGCCTACTCCAACAAGTTTGCAATGGACACCTGGGTGAAGGAGTATGGAATCTTAAACGGTATTGCACTTACAGACACCATAACCACAGACTGCTTCCTCCAGGACTTCCAGCTCACATTCGCCACCCTGTTCAGCGGTGTGCGCCATGACTCCGGCGATCCTATAGCATGGGGAGAGAAGATAATCGAGCACTACAGGAAGCTGGGCATCGACCCTCTGACAAAGACCCTGCTCTTCAGCGACAGCCTGAATATGGAGAAGGCCACAAGAATCTACCAGCATTTCAAGGGAAAGGCAAAAGTAGCTTTCGGAATAGGCACTTACCTTTCCGGATCCCCTGTAAATCCGCTTAATATCGTGATGAAAGTCACCATGGTGAATGGCCAGCCTGTGGCCAAGATATCGGACGACCCCAGCAAGAGCATCTGCAAGGACTCAAAGTATGTGGATTATTTAAAGCGGTGCATCAACTGGCGGATGAGCCATTTATACTACGATAGCGAGAAATTCTGAGAAGAGCTCAGGGTGACAGTATAATTGCGTCAAGTTTAAGGTCGTGGGCTTCGTGAGGAACCTGCTCCACCAGCTGGAAGCTGTACCCTGTTCCAATCTTATATAAAGAATTTCCGCAGGAGGCGAAAAAACGGTCATAGAAGCCTTTTCCACGCCCAAGACGGAAGTTTTCCTTGCAAGTCCTGGCACCAGAGCCACGCTATGAAGTCCTGACAGAGTTTTCACATCAATTTCCGGCAGCCCGGGAACCGGCTCCAGTATGCCGAAGGCGCCTGGGGCTGTATCAGAACTAATATTCTTAATCTGATAGAATACAAGATCATCGCCGACTACCTTAGGAACAGCCAGCATCTTCCCCTGCTCCAGCACTCTGCGCAGTATGGGAGCTGTATCAAGCTCGTCCTCCATGGAGAGAAAGGCCAGCACTAAATCTGAGTTTTTCCACTGCTCAAGACTCTCAAGCTCAGCAAGCACGCCAAGGGAAGCCCTTTCTGCATCCTCCCGGGCAACACCCTTAAGAAGGATCTTCATGGCAGCTCTTAATTCTTTTTTAGCAGCTTTTATATCTTCCATCATTCCACCAGCTTCACAATAGTCTTTCCAAAGCCCCCTTCCTCGGGCCGGGCAAAGGAGTAGGATTTTACGTTGCGGTTGGAATGCAGATAATCCCGCACCCCTTTCTGAAGTATTCCCTCTCCTGTGCCGTGGATTACAGAGAATTCGGAAATGCCGCAGAGGAGAGCGCTGTCCATCTGACTCTCCAGAGCCTGGATTGCCTCATCCAGGCGGTAACCCCGGATATCCAGCTCCAGCACAGGTTTGCGGTAGCTTGCCATGACAGACTTGCGTATAGA
>CADAEX010000189.1 GCA_902787125.1 uncultured Spirochaetaceae bacterium | reverse complement strand
GAGACCTGAAACATCTTTGAATTCATTTCCATTCTCCGTTTATTTCTTCTGATATTTTTCTGACCAAACCCTTGTTATCTTTGTCGGGAGCTCAAAATGCTGGTAGTCCTTTCTATCATTCCAGTTGCCGCCCCATTCAAAGCCTTTCGTTGTAAAAAGCTTGTAGCAGAGGTCATCTTTCTCAATCTTATAATCAAAGCGTTTTGTGCGGTCAAGATACGGTTTTCCTGTGGCCGGCTCTATCACTTCAGTTTGAGTTCCATCTGCATTCTTCACTGTTTTATGGTACGGATTGTACAGCGTGTTGATATCAACAGCCATGCCTAAACCATGTTTTGATACTGTGGTTGTGTGGGATATAAAGCGGAAGTTGAAGCATGAAGAATTGTTGTCCCTCATCATTATCTCATCGTCAGCCATATAATTGTCGGGGAGCACCATGCGCTCGATAGGGTAGGCGGCATCGTAGAGTTTTTCAAGGATTTCAAGCACATCCTCGGCAATAAGACGGTGCACCACCATTTCGCCCAAGTGTACGTTGCCATCCTTATCTTTGTGCAGTGCCTGAATATAACGTAAATCCTCCCTGGGTACAATACAGTTTTCCTTGAACGTGTTTCCCTGCTGCATTCTGAAAAACAGTTCATCGGTAATAGGCCATATGGCAAATCCCTCGCGCTCAGATTTAAGCGGAAGGGAGGCTGCATTGTCTCCGGCGGTTAAAAATACAGCCGATATATAAACTGAAAATAAAATATATAAAAATGATTTAATTGTCAGGGGGACTGCCAGGCGTCGGGCAAGCTCAAGATAAGAGGCATCGTAGTAAGTAAGACCTTTCTCCGAGGCCAGGTCGAAGATCCGTTGCCGTATCTCTCCAGTGCTCTATTCTTGACTAAACCAACTGTTTGTGGTACAAAAGCTATAACTGCGATGACGAAAATCCAGTAGGACGCCGATAACCTTCAAAGAGAGCTGCCGGACGGTGCAAGGCAGTGGAGGCCGGTGCTCTGAATTACCTTTCCGAGCAGCGCTTTGAAACACTACCAAGGTGGAGTAGGAGTCGCCGGGTACGCCCGTTACAGCGCCAGGGTATGAATGTACCTGACAAGGCTCTTCCTGCGAGGGAGGGGCAAACAGAGGTGGTACCGCGGGAACTCTCGCCCTCTGTGTTTTCTTGAGATAAACACCGGGATTACATTTTTAGGAGCAATTTTATGGTTATTACTGAGCTTCTTGAACGCAATTCAAGGCTATATGGTGGAGAGTGCGCACTGGTGGAGATCAATCCGTCAGAGAGCAGGGACAAGGCTGTCACATGGCGCGAGGCAAGCCTTATAGAGGGAACTCAGGATGCCCCATACCGCAGGGAGATGTCCTGGCGCTCCTTCGACCGCAGGGCAAACCGCTTTGCAAACCTTCTTTTAAGCCGTGGTCTCAAGCGGGGTACAAAGGTTGGTATTCTTATGATGAACTGTCTGGAGTACCTTCCGATTTACTTTGGAATCCTCAAGGCGGGCTGCATTGTGGTTCCTATGAACTTCCGCTACTCAAGCGAAGAGATTACCTACTGCCTTGACTTGGCTGATGTTGAGGTCTTAGTCTTCGGACCTGAGTTCATAGAGCGTATGGATGCAATCCAGGACCGGATTCCAAAGGTAAAATATCAGTTCTTTATTGGAAAGAACGGTCCTTCATATACCGAAAACTTTTTTGACCTTATGCATTTCTTCTCGCCAGATGTACCTCCTGTGCTCTTCACCGAGGATGATTTTGCCGCCATCTACTTCTCATCAGGCACCACCGGTTTCCCGAAGGCTATACTGCACAAGCACCGCTCTCTTATAAGCTCATGCATTGTGGAGCAGAAGCACCATGGCCAGACCAGGGACGATGTATTCCTTTGCATTCCACCGCTTTACCACACCGGTGCCAAGATGCACTGGTTCGGAAGCCTTCTTGCAGGAAGCCGTGCTGTGCTTCTCAAAGGTGTCAAGCCGGAGTGGTATGGCTTCTTGTGCCTTGGGCCCAGGATATCCTGGATGCAATAGATTCAGGCCGCATCAAGCTGGAGCACTATATGCTGGACCAGTGGCGTCTTATGCACATCGGAGCACAGCCTGTGCCTCAGAGCCTTATCCAGCGGTGGCTCAAGGTGTTCCCTCACCATCAGTACGACACCAACTATGGCCTTTCCGAATCCATCGGGCCTGGCTGTGTCCACCTTGGAGTTGAGAATGTGAACAAGGTTGGGGCTATCGGCAAGGCCGGCTACATGTGGCAGACCAAGATTGTAGATGACAAGCACAACGAGGTTAAGCAGGGAGATGTAGGAGAGCTGGCTGTAAAAGGTCCTGGCGTAATGGAATGTTACTACAAGAACCCTAAGGCCACCGCTGAATCCCTTGCAGATGGCTGGCTCTTCACCGGTGATATGGCTAAGGAGGATGAGGATGGCTTCATTTATCTGGTGGACCGGAAGAAGGATGTGATCATCACCGGAGGAGAGAACCTCTACCCGGTTGAGATAGAGAACTACCTCCGCAAGTACGACAAGATCAAGGATGTGGCTGTCATAGGTTTCCCTGAGCCGCGGCTTGGAGAGATTGCAGGTGCTATCATCGAAATTAAGGAAGGAATGACCTGCACCGAGGATGAGATAAATGATTTTGCTCAAGGGTTGCCACGGTACAAACGTCCTAAGAAGATTATCTTTGCCAAGGTTCCTAGAAACCCAACAGGAAAGATTGAGAAGCCGCTTTTACGCAAGATGTACAGTACCACAAACCTGGTGGCAGAGGAGATTGGCGAATAATAAAATATGGGTCTTATCTCCTCCCTGCTTTGGAATACCGGAACAGCCGCAGTAACGGTCAGCAGCCTGCTTCGCGGAATTTTTGAGATTGCGGGCAACTCTTCGGTTTATCAGCAAATACTGATGAATGCGGGGCGTTTTCTTCTTCTGGGCGGCTTTATTATGTATGCGGCAGGCATCATCATAAGAAAAAAAGCCCAGTAAACGTCATTAAAACGATATATTTTTAACTCAATCTCAAATATTTTTTAATTTTTTCTTAACATTTTTGTAATCATATGTTATCCTTATTCTGGTACGAGTATAAAGTAACAGAAAATCCGTCCCGCCAGACTGTGCGGGCAGACAGGGGTAACAATGAACAGACATAAATTCTCAGGGAACAACAGAGTTTTTCTGAAAGCTGCGCGTTCTCTCTTTACACTTTTTCTTGCTTCTCTTATGGCGGTCAGCGCCGTAGCTCCGTCCATTCCGGCCCGTGCGGCCAGCGGAAATATGCAGATCACACCGATCGATTTCGGAGATACCGGCAACTGGGGCGACTCAACCATGGTCTCCAGCGGCGGGAAGAATCTTCTGATGGACACCTATATTAAAGATAAATATGACACTCTGGTCAATTATCTCGATGACCATCACTTCTATACCTTTGATATCTATCTTTCCCACTATCATTACGATCACATGGACCAGATTCCGTCGATCCTTTACGACAACAGGTTTAATGTGAGCAAGGTCTATCTGCCCGACCCCGCCTATCTCAAAAAAGGCGCCCAGTCCAGCAGTTACTGCAAGAGTTTTCTCGACGGCTATGACAACATCGTCGAAGCCGCCAATGATACGGGCACTCAGATCGTTTACCTCAAGAAGGGTTCATCTTTCACGGTCGGCAATGCCAAAGTGAGTATTCTCTGGGGCTGCAGCTACACAAGCGGCACTTACGAT
>CADAEX010000188.1 GCA_902787125.1 uncultured Spirochaetaceae bacterium | reverse complement strand
GGTGTGCCTGTAAAGGCGCTGCAGGACTTCCCTCCCAAGGGAAATCTGAGGATGGGTGCAAACCTCCATGCCAACGGAGGCAAGCTCCTCAAGGACCTGAGGATGCCGGACTTCCGTGAATACGGCGTAGACCTGCCATTCCCTGGCAGCGTGGAGGCACAGGACATGAAAGTTCTGGGCACTTTTGTACGGGATATCTACAAGCTTAACAAGGATGCAAAGAACTTCCGCTCCTTCGGTCCGGACGAGACATCATCCAACCGGCTCAACCCTCTGTTCGACGTGGACAACCGCTCATGGTGCGGCGAGATCCTGCCGGAGGACGATCACCTGTCACCGGATGGAAGAGTCATGGACTCGATGCTCTCGGAGCATGTATGCCAGGGAATGCTGGAAGGCTATCTCCTTACCGGAAGACACGGTTTCTTCACCAGCTACGAGGCATTCATCAGGATTGTGGATTCAATGTTCTCACAGCATGCAAAGTGGCTCAAGGTATGCAACCAGCTTCCTTGGAGAGAGAAGATTGCATCCCTCACCTATATCCTTGCTTCCAACGTATGGCAGCAGGACCATAACGGATTCACCCATCAGGACCCAGGCTTCCTGGACCATGTGGCCAACAAGAAGGCCGACGTGGTGCGGCTCTACCTGCCGCCAGACGCCAACTGCCTCCTCTCCTGCTACGACCACTGCATCCGGAGCCGCAACTATGTCAATGTAATGGTTGCATCCAAGCATCCGCGGCCCCAGTGGCTCACCATGGAGCAGGCAGTAAAGCACTGCAACCAGGGAATCGGAATATGGCAGTGGGCATCCACAGACCAGGGGGCAGAGCCCGACGTCATAATGGCCTGCGCAGGAGACACTCCTACCCTGGAGACACTGGCGGCTGTCACCATACTCAGGGATGCATTCCCCGAGCTCAAGATAAGGGTCATCAACGTGGTTGACCTTATGCGGCTCCAGTCCGACACCCAGCATCCTCATGGATTGTCACAGAGGGAGTATGATGCTCTCTTCACCACTGACAAGCCTATCATCTTTGCATTCCATGGCTATCCGTCCCTGATCCATCAGCTCACCTACAAGCGGACCAACAAGAATCTCCATGTTAGGGGCTATATCGAGGAAGGAACCATCACCACACCGTTCGACATGAGAGTGCTCAACGGCATCGACCGGTTCAATCTGGTGCAGACTGTCATCTACAACCTGCCTCAGCTGGGTAACAGAGGCGCATACCTGATCCAGCAGATGAAGGACAAGCTGGTGGAGCACAAGCAGTACATCGCCAAGTACGGCGTAGACCTGCCAGAGGTTGCAGACTGGAAGTGGAGTTAAATTAAATTATTGTGCCGGCACTACGGCAAAGAATACTAAGTCCTTGGTGCCGGTATTTATAAGCTGGTGGGAATGTCCCTTTGGGCAGTACTGGCAGCAGCCAGGTCCCACCTTGGTCTCCTCGTCATCGACATAGGAAGAGCCATGTCCCTCAAGGATATAGATGATCTCGCATGAAGTGTCATGAGTGTGCTTTCCTATTGTAGCCCCGGGAATCAGGCGGCTCACCAGAATCTTGTTTGTGCCGTCATCCACCATCTTTGCCATCATATATTTGAAATCTATTACCATATCAGCACCCGCACGCCTCGTGCTCCGTCCTCATCGCCAGGATGCAGTCCTGGATCACATCGTTCAGTTCCTTGCCCATCATGGCAGCCCCTTCTTTTATAACCTCACGGTTGCAGCCTGCGGCGAAAGCCAGAGTCTTGAACTTCTTGGTCACAGACTTGACCTCCATGTCGGTCACGCTCTTGGAAGGCCGTGCCATGGCACAGGCGAAGATAAGGCCGGTCAGCTCGTCCACGGTATATAGTACCTTCTCCATGTAGGATGTGGGCTCCACATCGCAGCACAGCTTCCAGCCGTGGCTCTGCACTGCATGCACCAGCTCATCGTTTATATCGGGGAAGTTAGCCTTCTCTGCCTCGAAGATATCCTTGCACTTTATGCAGTGCTGATCCGGGTATTTCTCGAAGTCTATGTCGTGGAGCAGTCCCACGCACTCCCAGAACTCTGGGTCAGCCTCCCCTGCTTTTGCAGCAAAGTATTTCATAGCTACAGAGACAGTCTTGCAATGGCGCAGCAGTGTTTCGCCACTCACATATTTCTTAAGCAATGTTTCAGCATCAGTATATTTCATGGTACTCTCCTCAGTTCACTTTCCAGGTGCCTGCTTTCTTGGAGCCTTCCCTGGTTATGGCACCAGACTTCTTCAGGGCAGACAGCCGCCGCTTCACAGTGGCCGGGGACACCCCCAGCCTGGCAGCCAGCTGGTCGTAGGTGGCAGCCGGTGTCTCGGCAAGTGCATTTAAAAGGT
>CADAEX010000187.1 GCA_902787125.1 uncultured Spirochaetaceae bacterium | reverse complement strand
AGGTTGGCGAAGTCAACAATGTGCTTTGCCGCCATAACGAAGGAGGGCTCTTCATTACAGCCTGGATTGGAATTCTTAATACTAAGACAGGGCATCTTACTTACATAGATGCTGGACACAATCCGCCGCTGTTGATGCACGACGGAAAGTTTGCATATGTCCCATTGGGTAAGAAAGGACTTCCACTGGCCGCCATGGAGGATTTCCCATATAAAAAGAACGAACTCTACCTGGCTCCGGGCGACAGGCTTATTCTGTATACCGATGGAGTAACCGAAGCCCAGGATACAAAAGGCCAGCTCTATGGCGAGGATAGGTCCAGACAGTATGCAGAAGGACATAAGGAAGAACAGCAGAAACAGTTTATAGATGGGCTTCTTGATGAGCTGTCCAGCTTCCAGAAAGACCAGTTCGATGATATAACTGTGCTTCTGCTTGATTATAAAAAAGGATGAATTCTGATGAAAATATCTAAAATAAATGCTTTTTTTCGTAGGCTGGGAGAGCTGCAGATAAAGTATCGGCTCTACGTCTTGACTGTGTTCATCATAGTCACTGTAGTCTGTGCTGCCGGACTTGCCAAGTTCAAGATTGCAAATGGAAGCGAAGGATGGTATGGCAGCGGTGACCAGCTTAATATAAATAAGGAAAAGTACGAAGCTGTCTTTGGTAATAGCCATGGTTTAGGGGTACTGGTGTGTGCCGATGATGTGTTCTCGGAGGAGATCCTGACCATGATTCAGCATCTTGGAGACAGGATGATGGCCGAGATTCCTTATGCAGATAAACTTACATCCCTGGTTGAGGTGGATATTCCTGTAGGCAACGAAGAGGGCTTCGAAGTGGTCAAGCCCTACAGTAAAGGAATTCCCTCAGATCCAGAAGCCCTCCGGGAGAGGAAAGAGTTCATCATGCGGGGAACAGAAAAGACAAATTCCCTGATCAATTCCCTGGTGAATACAGCTGGAACAGAAACCTGGATAAACCTGTCCCTGCTGCCCTATGGTGGGGAAGCTGATGAAGAAAGCCTTGAGGTAGGTTATGCCCTGGAAGATATTCTCCAGAGTCCTGAATTCCAGTCCAGCTCCTTTAAGCTTTATGGTTCAGGCCAGCCCTATTCCGATGTACAGGAGGAATTGTACGAGTTCCCAGATTTCGCATTGCGGGTTATCCTGGGTTTCTGCGTCATGCTGGTTTGTCTTATAATATTTGTCCGCACTGTGCTGGGTGTCATAATCCCGGCTCTGGCCACTGTAGGGGCTATTGCATCGGTTCTGGGTGGTATGGCCTACGTCGGTGTCAAGGCAGACTCATCCCTTATAACTTTGCCGATACTTCTGGGAATTGCCCTTTCCATAGGCTATTCAGTCCATTATATAAATATGTTCAAACTGTTCTTCTACCGTACAGGAAAACGGCTTGAGTCGGCAGTGAATACCATAGAGGAATGCGGCTGGTCTGTATTCTTCACAGTCCTTACCACTGTGGCTTCTCTTATAAGCTTTGCCCTTGTGGATATGAGGCCTGTGGCATGGGTAGGACAGACCGCTTCTCTGGTGGTTCTGGCTGTATACCTTTATGTAGCAATACTTATCCCTATCTTCCTTTCTTTCGGAAAAGACTCTTCTCCAAATCCAAAATATGACAAGGGAGCCACCAGGGTAGATATGGCATTCTCCCGATGGGCCGATGTGGTGCAGAGAAAGCGTTTCCTTGGCATTCTCCCGATGGGCCGATGTGGTGCAGAGAAAGCGTTTCCTTATCATCATAATTTCTTTTGCAGTAATGTTTGCCTGCGTCCCGGGAATTATGAAGATACGGGTCAACTATGATATGCTGCGGATAACAGGAGACAAGCTTCCTCATGGAAAAGCCATGCACGAGATTGTCAAGAAGGATCTGGGAAACATGTTCAGCTATTCTGTCATGATTGCCTATGACGAGGATAATATGGATATATTCAAGCAGCCAGAGCAGATAGCAAAGCTTCATGAGCTGGAGACCTTCTTGGGAGATCTTTCCCTGACCAAGAAATCGGGTGGCAAGCCTAGGGTCACATCGGTCCTGGATATCCTTAGGGAGATGAACCGGGCTCTTAACGAGGGGCAGGATGAGTTCTATACAGTTCCGGAAGATGAATATGTGCTTGCCCAGCTTATAGAGCTTTCCAATATCGATATGCACAAAGATTTCTCCGAGATGATGGATGACGACTACCGCATTGTGGATGTGATGGTGGATATGAGCCATTTCCAGTCGGAGGAGGCGGTCAAGAATGTGGCTGCCATAAAACAGAAGCTGTCGGAGCTGTTCCCCGATGCCCAGTGCTGCATCCTTGGAGATATGATAGAGTTTGCCGAGATGTCAGTGCGTATGGTCATAGGAGAGATAAAATCTTTCCTCTTCTCCTTTATTGTAATAGCCATAATGCTTATATTGGCATTCTCCCGATGGGCCGATGTGGTGCAGAGAAAGCGTTTCCTTATCATCATAATTTCTTTTGCAGTAATGTTTGCCTGCGTCCCGGGAATTATGA
>CADAEX010000186.1 GCA_902787125.1 uncultured Spirochaetaceae bacterium | reverse complement strand
TGCGCCGCCACCGTGGCGTCCCATACCACCGTAGGTATCTACAATAATCTTCCGTCCGGTAAGTCCTGTATCTCCGTGTGGTCCACCTATTACAAAGCGTCCTGTGGGGTTGATGTAGTAGTTGATGTCCTTCTGGTCAAAGCTTTCTTCTGCCAGAACCGGCTTTATGATTTCAGAGATAATTGTGTTCTTGATATGGTCGTAGGAGATGTTGTCATCGTGCTGATGGGACACAACTACGGTATCAATACGCTTAGGTGTATAGTCTTCGTACTCAATGGTCACCTGACTCTTCGCATCGGGCCGGAGCCACTTGATAGCACCGCTTTTCCTGAGCTCTGCAGCCTTGAGGAGTATCTTGTGTGCCAGCATGATTGGTGCAGGCATAAGAGATGCTGTCTCGTTGCATGCAAAACCGAACATAAGCCCCTGGTCTCCGGCACCCTGCTCTCCTTTATAAAGCCCTGTTCCTGACACTCCCTGGGAGATGTCTGGGGACTGGTTGTGGATTACATTGAGCACTGCCATGGAATCGCAGTCAAGGCCATATTCTGCCTTGGTGTAACCGATTCCCCTTGCTATTTCCCGGGCCACATGCTGTACATCCACATAAGTGCTTGTTGTGATCTCGCCCCCTACCAGCACCATGCCGGTGGTGGAAAAGCATTCGCAGGCAACTCTGGATTCCGGGTCGTCCTTAAGGCATGCATCCAGGATTCCGTCTGAGATCTGGTCGCAGAGCTTATCTGGATGTCCCTCGCCCACTGATTCTGAAGTAAAAAGATATTTTTTCATAGCACTTGCCTTTTAGTATCTGTAATAATCTGGTTTGAACGGTCCCTCTACAGGAACTCCGATGTAATCTGCCTGAGCCTTGGAAAGCTTGGTGAGCTTGACGCCGATTTTGCCCAAGTGGAGCCTTGCGACTTCCTCATCCAGCTTCTTTGGAATGACATATACCTGGGGCTTAAGCTCCTTCTGCTTTTCCCACAGCTCTATCTGTGCCAGCACCTGGTTTGTGAAGGAGTTGGACATTACAAAGGATGGGTGGCCTGTAGCGCAGCCCAGGTTCACCAGTCTTCCCTGGGCCAGGATGTAGATAGTATGGCCGTCGGGGAATGTATACATATCGTACTGAGGCTTTATGTTCACCTCTTTGATGCCAGGAACAGCCTTTAACTGGTTCACCTGGATCTCCATGTCGAAGTGGCCGATGTTGCACACAATAGCCTGATCCTTCATCTTCTTCATATGTTTTACAGTGATTATGTCAATATTTCCTGTGGCTGTAACATAGATGTCGGCCCAGCCCAGTGTATCTTCCACTGTCTTTACCTCGTACCCTTCCATTGCTGCCTGAAGGGCGCAGATAGGGTCTGCCTCGGTTACAATTACTCTGGCACCCATGCCACGGAGGGACTGGGCAACTCCCTTGCCTACATCACCATAGCCGCACACCACAGCAACCTTGCCGGCAACCATAACATCAGTACCCCGCTTGATACCGTCCAGAAGGGATTCCCGGCAGCCGTAGAGGTTGTCGAACTTGCTCTTGGTCACAGAGTCGTTCACGTTGATGGCCGGGAAAAGGAGCTTGCCCTGTTCTGCCATTTTGTAGAGCCGGTGTACACCGGTAGTAGTCTCCTCGGAAACACCCTTTATGTCAGCTACGATTTTGTGCCAATGGTTTTTATCTTTCTTGTACACTTTTGCAAGGGTCTTGAGCAGATACTTCTCGTCCTCGCTCTCCGGTTTTTTCTTAAGGAGGGACGGATCATTCTCTATATCGTATCCCAGGTGAACCATCTCTTCCAGGGTCTCCCCCTTATATGCAAAGACAGATACACCTGCAGGCTTCTTAGCTGTTCCCTTGCCTACTGCAATAGCTGCGGCAGCATGATCCTGAGTGGAGAAAATATTGCAGCTTGCCCACCGCACCTCTGCCCCAAGATATGTGAGAGTCTCGATAAGAACTGCTGTCTGGATAGTCATGTGCAAGGATCCTGTGATCCGCACCCCTTTGAGTGGTTTTTTCTTTCCAAACTTCTCCCGGGCAGCCATAAGGCCTGGCATCTCGTACTCGGAGATAGAGATCTCTTTTCTGCCCCAGTCGCACAGGTTGATATCTTTTACAAAATATTCCATATGATATACTCCGCTTATAAAATAGCACTTTATTTTAAAAAGTAAAAGTGTTATTATTAGTTATGCTTCAATTGTTGGTATTCACAGTTGTCCTTATCCTCGCCTTTTTCATAAACGGTGTAGCTACTCCGCTTCTGATACGGCTTTCTCATAAACACAAATGGTACGACTTTTCTGATGCCCGGAAGATCCACCCTGACAACATGCCCCGTATCGGCGGTGTGGGAATCTTTATAGGCTTTGCCGCCGCCGCCTTTGTCTATGTTGTGGGCTGCCATGTGCTCCATATCAAGGAGCTGAACTACCTGTCCAAGTATTCCCACCTTCTTATGTGCATAGGCTTCCTGATTATCTCTCTGATGGGGCTTGCTGATGATTTCTACAATCTGAGGGCAAGGCTTAAGTTTATCATCCAGATTATTGCGGCGCCGTGCATCACCATGGGTGGTTTCCGGTTCACTATTTTCTCCATTGCCTGGACCCCTGTGGCAATACAGCTTAATACATTCTGGTCTCACGCACTGACTATTCTGTGGATCATAAGCTTCTGCAACGCCATAAACCTTATGGACGGCATGGATGGTCTTGCCGGCGGCATTGCTTCTATAGGCGCTGTGTTCTACATCATAATTTTTGCCCTGGCCGGGAACGTCACTGCCATGGCTGTGTCGGCCTGCATCCTGGGCTCTATTGTGGCCTTTATGATATTTAACTACCCTCCGGCAAAGATCTATATGGGAGACTCCGGCAGCCTGCTTCTGGGCTTTTCCATGGCTGTGATTCCATTGATCCACAACGAGCCCCCGGTGAGCACCGATGTGCTCTTCCCCGCGCTTCTGATTTTTATTATTCCTATCCT
>CADAEX010000185.1 GCA_902787125.1 uncultured Spirochaetaceae bacterium | reverse complement strand
TGACCACCTATAACAGCAGACGCAAAAACAGCTCTTTAACAGATTTGCCCGCAACTTCAAACTTCCAGATCCAGGGGAACTGGGGCAAATGATCTATATATCCCCTGCAACAGTGGATATAACACGGGAAAATCGCGAAGAACAGGGAGAAAACAAGTCCGAGGAAGAAGAAGTTTCATTGCTTGCTCCTGTATGGATTCAATTTGCTCCTGTCAGTCAAAAGGCATGGGAAATAATCATGGACGAAAATCGTGAAACAAATACCATGTTTACCTGGAACGATGCCATGAGTTTCTGCAAGAAACTGACAGCTTACAACCGCAGCAGGAAGTCGATTCCATACAGTGCCACCCTGCGGTAGTCGCCGATTATTCTTCCCCGTCCATAGGCATCGGGAAGCCCTGTGAGCAGCTTGGATGACCGTGCGGCCCTGATATCATCGGTATAAACAGAGAATACGCTCTCGTTGTGAGTTCTTCTGTATTTGAAGATCTTCTTCACCTCAGGATCCAGATGATAGCCATGCTCCTCCAGAGCCTGCTCCACCATACGCACTCCGCCGAAAGGCATGATTGCCCTCTTAAGAGGTTTTTCGGTCTGAAGACCTACAATAACCTCCAGATCCTTGTCGATATATCCTGCAGGATGAGATGTGATACCAGAGATAACCTTGGTATCGGCATCCAGTACTCTGCCCGGGGAATTGCGCTCTTTCTCCAAAAGTACACTTAATTTCTCCCACAGCTTTTTAGTCCGTTCTGTGGGGCCTGTCAGGAAAGATTCATCTCCATCATAAGGTGTATAATTCTTCTGAATGAAATCCCTTACATCAATTGTATCATTCCAGTCACCAGAAACAAAATTCATAGTTCCTCCTTGTTTTCTAACTTCAAAATAGCCGAAAAAAAAGGGGAAAGTCAAAAAAACAGTAACTATTTCTATTTATGATAAATAAACTTTATGATGTTCAAAGATAAATCAAATAGTTGAGAGGATTTCCACCAGAGAATCGTCCTCTTTAAGCACATTTTTCCTGAATTTATTCTCAAAATCCTTGGTCCGGGTGGCGACAATCTGCTTTTTTATCTTATCAGAAAGCTTTTTGTAATCAGTTTTTATCTTTTCCAGCATCTCCTGGTCAAACTGCTTCTTTCCATATAGTACAGCCAGAATATGGAGAGCATGGGCAAACCGTGTCTTGGGATACTCAAGGTCAAAGCGCTCAAAACGCTCCTCAATATCATCCCAGGAGATGAGATCCCCCTTCTCTGTATCCTGCACCAGCTGCTTAATATCCACGTCACACACAAGATGTCCGCAGACATTGGTCCATCCCCAGGTGCTCTTGGAAGCATCTATAGGAATATCGCCGTACTTGTCAGGATTCACACCGGGTCTCCCAAGCCATGCAAGAACAGTGGAGACACCGTACCAGAGAAGCATCTCCTTATAGGCCTTTATTCCCTCATCTATGCCAAGAATCTGCACTTTGCGCTTTGAATTCTCCATATCATATGCAGGAATCTTCTTTTTATATGCTTTAAGAAGCTCCAGTGCCTTCTGGATCTCTTCTGCAGTATCTGGAGCCATGAACCGGTACTCTATGCTTTCGCTGCCCTTTCCAAGCCGCTTATGGAATTTCCAGTTGTTCCTGAACAGAGCATACATATTGTGGCGCCACCAGTAGGCGGGCATCACATCAAGGGTATTTTCCCTGACATTATCTGAAACCAGCGCAAAAGGAAGCTTTATATCAAGCTCGTAGGCAAAGCTGCTCTTTGCCAGCAGCGTGAAAGGGGCAAAATATGAGCAATATTTGACCGAGGTGCTGAGCCCGGCCCAGAAACCTCTTCCAGCCTCCATAGTGCCGTCATTTGCCCTGCTGTTATGGTTTGAACCCAGATTTGCACCCGAAGCTATGTTGCTCTGCCCGCCTATGCCGGCCGCAATAAGGAATGAGCTGTTGTGGTGCTGCTCGTGGAGCGGCGCAATAAAGCAGTTCTGAACCTCGCC
>CADAEX010000184.1 GCA_902787125.1 uncultured Spirochaetaceae bacterium | reverse complement strand
ACTGTGATGGCCTGATCAAGCTGCTCAGGGGATGAGACATGTTCAGGTTCGTTAGCATATACATCATTTTCAGCCATAAAATTATTATAAATATATAAGGCGCCCTTTTGTCAATAATAATTGTTATATAGTTTTTAGAACGATTGTAAGTGAGCATCTCTGTCCACCGCCAGGGTCAGATATTCAGAGCCTATCTTCAAAAGTATATTTTTTTCCACCAGCCATGCCAAGGATTCCATAATCTCACTTTCATCAAATTGTCCTGACAGCTCCTTAATCAGGGCTCTTTCCTCAATTACATCACGGCAACTCCTGCACAGCTGGGCTTTTGCCCCTGTCAGATGATGAATAGCCTGACTGGCAATGACACGTGTATCCAGTATTTTCACCATATCCCCTTTGTCTTTAAGGAGCAGAAGCTGAGGTGTGCTGCGCCAGGTCTCAATCAGGTTATGGAGCTTCTCGTAGGCAGGTCCTATCTGCCGGTAATCATAATAGCAGGCCAGCTCATGTGGATCCTTTGGGGCGAACAGAAGGGCCGCACGCTGTATGAAATCCCGGTCTGGATAGATAAAATCATAACCCATATCGGGTCTGAGCTCAGGAACTGCCCCACCCTGGTGCTCTGTATAATAGCTGTCCCGGAGGAACATGACATGAGCCACCGTTCCAGGGCCCTGGAGATGCATAATCTTAGGAATAACCTCATTGACCTCCTGGCACATTGCTTCAGTCTCCCCGGGGGTTCCAACCAGAACATACCACATCAGGCGCACTCCATGGGCAAAACAGTGCTTCATGAGCTGCACCTGCCGGATGGCGGAAGCTCCCTTGCCCATCAGTTTCAGGATATTATCGGAGAAGCTCTCTATACCGGCCTGCACCCAGAAAAAGCCGGCCCTGGTCAGGTTCACCAGCTCAGATTCGGACAGGTTGGACTTAACCTCGCAGAAAATCCTCAGCTTGTTCTTCCGATAGGATTCCCGCTTCATAAGCTCATCCGGCAGGAGGCGCTGGTGGGTAAGGCTGAGCACATTGTCGGTAAGGTAGCACTGAGCATGGGGATACTTTTCTGCCAGCTCCTCAAGCTCATCAGCAAACCGCACCACCGACTTTTCTCTGTACACATGGGCCGTCTTTCCATTAAGAGCGCAGAAAAGGCAGGGCTTATGGGCAGCCCACCAGCACCCCCGTGAGCCCTCTGCATTCAGCACATATTCTTTCCCGAACTCTGGGAAAAGAAGAAAACGTTCCCTGTAATAATCGCTGTAATCTGGAACCGGAAGCTTATCAAGATCTGCAGTCAGTTCTGCAGGCTCTGCACTCCATTTTGTGCGGGACAGAACCCCCGGAGGCAGCTTGCAGTCTGGAATCCTTCCATCCTCAAGAAGGTGTCTGCAGACCTCCACAAATGTGTTATCTCCTTCTCCTGTAAAGATATAATCAAAGGCATCAACATGTTCTATAAGGGCACTTCCTCCACTGCCATGGCAGTTTGGTCCCCCTGCAAGAATCAGCGGAGCATCTTTCTCTTTCTTAAGCCGCTTTGCCAGGGCAATTATGGCATTCTGCTGCTGGAACATGGAGATAAAAGATACTATCTTGGGCTTCTTCTCCATAATCCGCTTTGCCGCCTCTTCCAGGTAATCCTGGGCCTTCTCCTGTGCCTCCCTGAACAGGGCAAGAGTCTCCAGAGTCTCCTGCTGCTGAGCCCCCTCAAACACTTTACCAGGAAGATGTGTCTGCTTCATCCATGCAATATATTCATCAAAAGAGCGGAGAGTCCTACCATGAGCCGCTGCGGCAAAGATGGTCTCGCAGGCAAAATAGTCGTGTCCGTAACCTATGGTGCACACCTGCATTATTCTGCGGTAGTTGTTCTTCCCTATCCATGCGGCATAGTAGAGATATTCATGCTGGACGCAGCTGGATATGCCGGCCTTTGTCAGCATTGCCTTGAACATCGCATATGTCATGCAGGGCATATACTCGTCGCAGAATGGCATTGCAACTAAAACT
>CADAEX010000183.1 GCA_902787125.1 uncultured Spirochaetaceae bacterium | reverse complement strand
ACGTTGATACCGATGTAGCGGGCAGTCTTCTCGCTTTCTCCCACTACCGATATCTCGTAGCCCTGCTTGCTGTATTTAAGATAGATGAACATAAGGACTGTCAGGGCAGCCACAATCAGAATGTTGATCAGATACTTCTGGCCGAAGAGGGAAGGAATCCATCCGCACTGGGTCTGCCGGTTAAGAACTCCCATTACGCTGGAGCCGTTTGGCACCCATACAGCGATGCAGAACTTGACCAGCTGGATTGCCACATAGTTCATCATAAGGGTGAACAGGGTCTCGTTGGTGCCAAACTTTGCCTTGAAGTAGCCTGGTATTCCGGCCCAGATGAGCCCGGCTGCAACGGAGGCCACCAGCATCACCAGAATCAGGAGCCAGCTGGGCCAGCTGTCCTGGATATAGAACATGAAGGTGGCGCTCACCAGAGCACCTATGAGCACCTGGCTCTCGGCACCCAGGTTCCAGAATTTCATCTTGAAGGCCGGGGTCACAGCCAGGGAAATGCACAATAGGATAGCGGTGTTCTGGAGCAGTGCCCAGAACTTCCGCTGGGTGGAGAAGCTTCCCTTGAACATTGCTATGTATATGTCCAGTGGGTTCAGATGTGTCATGACAAAGAGCACCAGGGCACATACAACCAGTGAAAGCAGAATGGCGAATGCCTTTATTGTCACAGCTTTTTTAAGCGGCACATCGGTGCGGCGGGAAATATAGATCATGCTTTGACACCTCCCAGCCGGGTCATAAGGGCACCTACCGTGTGCTTGTCGGTGTTCCGGCAGTCAACCATGCCCGACACCTTGCCGCCGCACAGCACCAGCACCTTGTCGCAGAGTTCAAGAAGAACGTCCAGGTCCTCGCCTACATAGAGGACAGCCACCTGCCGATCCTTCTGCATATTTATCATGTCATAGATTGTGTATGACGAATTTATATCAAGTCCACGGGTTGCATAGGCTGTCATAAGTACGGTAGGGGCGTTGGATATCTCACGACCAACCAGCACCTTCTGCACATTGCCGCCCGAAAGTTTCCGCACCGGGGTGAACACATTTGGAGTTATGACCTCCAGGAAGTCTACAACCTGCTTTGCCAGCTTGGTTGGGGATTTCCTGTCTGTGAACATACTCTTTCCATTGGTGTATGATCTCAGCATCATGTTGTCCACCAGGTCCATGTTTGCCACCAGGCCCATGCCCAGTCTGTCCTCGGGTACAAAGGAGAGGGCCACACCCAGCTCCTTGATCTTGAGAGGCTCAAGCCCTATCAGCTGTTCCCGCTCTCCATCATTTTTTATAAAGTAGATATTGCCTGACTCAACAGGCTGGAGCCCTGCTATGGACTCAAGAAGTTCCTTCTGTCCGCAGCCCGAGATTCCAGCTATTCCCAGTATCTCGCCGGAGTTTGCGGTAAAGGATACATTGTCCAGCTTCTTTATGCCGTCCTGGTCCACCACAGTAAGGTTTTCCACTACAAGCCGTGGTTTTGGGTCCAGGGGTTCTGGCCGCTCGATGTTCAGTGACACCTGATGTCCCACCATCATATTGGTCATCTCCTGGGCATCGGTCTCGCTGGTCTTGAGAGTGCCTATGAACTGTCCCTTCCGGAGCACGGCCACCCGGTCGGAAAGGGCCTCCACCTCGTGCATCTTGTGGGTGATGATCACTATAGCCTTGCCGTCGTTCCTCATGTTCCTGAGCACTGCGAAAAGACGGTCTGTCTCCTGGGGTGTCAGTACTGCGGTAGGCTCATCCAGAATAAGGATGTCGGCACCCCGGTAAAGCACTTTGACAATCTCCACAGTCTGCTTCTGGGAGACAGTCATGTCATAAATCTTCTGGTCCGGGTTCACCTCGAATCCATACTTTCTGCATATCTCCTGAATCTTCTTCTTGGTGCCTGCCAGATCCAGGGTCTTACGGATTCCTAAGACAATATTTTCCGCAGCTGTGAAGACATCCACCAGCTTGAAGTGCTGATGTATCATGCCGATCTTGTAGTCAAAGGCATCCTTCGGAGAATTGATGTCCTTGCCGTCGATGAAGATCTCGCCGGAATCCTGATGATAGATGCCGGAGATCATGTTCATCAGCGTAGTCTTGCCGCTTCCGTTCTCTCCCAGAAGAGCAAGTATCTCTCCCCGGTAGACAGAGAGAGATACATTGTCGTTGGCTACAACACTGCCAAAGGTCTTGGTAATGTTTCTAAGCTCGATTGCCGGTACAGCCACGGATAATCCTTTAATCACTCGTACTTCTTAACGCCGTCGATGAGCATGTCGAAGTATGGTGCGGAGCGGAACTGCTCGCCGGACTCAACAAACACACCGTTTACGATAACGTTGGTCTCTGGCTGGAAGTCGCCCTTGTCGATAACGTCGGCAAGATACTCTGTAAGGTGCTTTCCACCTACAGTGAATGCCTTGGTGTCGAATACGTGGAGCTTGCCTGACTTAAGGTCAGCCATTGCCTGCTGGAGTGCTTCCTTGGTTCCCTTTGCTGCGATCTTCTCGTTGAGCTCGGTAAGCTCTACAGAGCCTGTGTCTACAGTGCCGCACCAGTCGGTTGCAAAGCTCTCGCCCTTGGCAACTGCCTTGATGATCATCTCGTAGTATGGAGCCCAGTTGATCTTGGAAGAGATAAGAGCTGTGTTTGGTCCCAGGTTGATTGTGCTTACGTTGTAAGCTACGTTTGGAACCCCTTTCTCCTCACATGCCTTAGGAGCGCCCTCGGAGTCAGCGTGCTGGCTGATGAAGATACATCCGTCGTTGATCAGGGTCTCGGCACCTGTCTTCTCCTTTGCGATATCAAACCAGGAGTTGGTGTATGTCACTTCCATTGTAGCGGTCGGGCATACATGGCGTGCTCCCAGGAAGAATGATGTATAGCCGGAGATTACCTCGGCATATGGATATGCCGCGATGTAACCGATCTTTGCCTTGTCTGCCGGGAATTTGCCGGCTGCGATCATCTCATTGATCTTCATACCAGCTGCAATACCAGCCAGGAAGCGTCCTTCGTAGATGGATGCAAATGCATTGTGGAAGTTGGCCACACCCTCTGTCCTGGATTTT
>CADAEX010000182.1 GCA_902787125.1 uncultured Spirochaetaceae bacterium | reverse complement strand
GTGAGTTTGGTGCAACAACACGGGAGCTTCTCTCATTGGCTGACTGGCTCAAAGAACATGGCTGTCAGATAGCGGCTATGGAAAGCACAGGATCGTATTGGAAGCCCCTGTACAACATCCTTGAAGCTTCAGGACTGGAAGCGATTGTGGTAAATGCACGCCACATGAAGGCAGTGCCGGGCCGGAAAACAGATGTAAGGGATGCTGAGTGGATCGCTGACCTTCTTCAGCACGGGCTCCTTCGGCCGAGTTACATTCCTGATAAAGACCAGCGTGAGCTGAGGGAACTGGTAAGCTACCGAAAGAGCCTTGTCGGCGAGCGTACCAGGGAGCTGAACCGCCTGCAGAAAATGCTGGAAGGAGCAAACATCAAGATCTCAGGCACTGTGTCAGAGATCAATGGAAAGTCTGCCAGGAATATCCTGGAATATCTGGCCGAAGGCGGGAAGATCGACAGCGAGAAGTATGATGAGATGTATGAAAAGAATCTCATCTCTCATGGCCTGAAAGCCAGTAAGGAACAGATCATAGACGACCTGCAGGGTGTTATGTCTCCGCTCCAAAGACGTATGATGAAAGAGCTTCTTGCTCATCTCGATGAACTCAACGTTCATATCAAAAACCTTGATGACGAGATCGACAACTTCATGAAACCTGATGAAAAGAAAGCGTCACAGGTCATCCAGGACATCCCGGGGATTGGAAACACCAGCGCGCAAGCCATTGTAGCCGTAATAGGATGCGACATGAGTCGTTTTCCTACAGATGCTCATATCTCTTCCTGGGCAGGTCTATGTCCCGGAGACAACCAGAGTGCTAATAAGCGCAGATCCGGGAAAACAAGGAAAGGGAACGCTCTTTTACGCACAACACTGATCACATGTGCACATGCTGCTGTAAAGAACAAAGACTCTTATTTCCATGCACAGTTCAACAGAATCAGTGTACACCGTGGAAAGAAGCGGGCTTATGTCGCAGTGGCTCATTCAATGCTGATCGCGATCTATCATATCCTGAAAGATGGTGTGGTATTCCAGGACCTTGGGGCCGGATACTATAACCAGTTCAACAAGGAACGTAAGATCAACTCATATTTAAAGAAATTAAAAGCTCTTGGCTGGGAAGCTCCTGTAGTTGTCGCATGATCCTTTCAGTTAAGTCCATGATTTACGGAATTAAAAGTTTCCTTGTGATACTTTGCGCTTTTTTTGGCCACCCGGGATGAAAGTTTCACAGTAATATCGATCAAGTACACAGAAAACTATGGGGAACAAATCCTCTAAACCTGTCAGCTGTGCCTAAACCCAAGAAATCCATGGAGAACATTTTGATAAAATGTCTGCCTGTGCCTAACCCCTCCACATATCGGACTGCTTCAGGGGGCATTTGACCTTTACTGAGGTTGTTTGACCCCTCATGGGTCATTTGACCTCTGAGGTGAAATGGCCCGTTTGACCCGATTTCTTACTTATTCGTTCCACCAGGATTCGTCTGAATCCATTATTGGTGGAAGCCTCTGCTTATTCGTTCCACCAGGATTCGTCTGATTCTATTATTGGTGGAGTCCCTCAAGTCAAACGCTCCACCAGGATTCGTTCGAAACCATTTCTTGGTGTAGCGCATTGGCTTAATCACTCCACCAGGAATTGTCAGAATCCATTCCTGGTGGAAACCACTAGTCAAAAGACTCCACTGAGAACTGAAATATGCCATTCTTGGTGGAGTTCACTGTCTCAAAGACCCCACTAAGAAATGGCTGAATTCCTTCTTGGTGGAACTCTCTGCGGGGGCACTTGACCTTAGGCCGATTGTCCCCTGCATAGGCCGATTGTCCCTACAGAGGCCGAATGTCCATGTAAATTGAGAAACTCTCTATTCTCTACTTGACTTTTTATTTGCAGACTGAGGTCAAAAGACCTTTTTGTGGCCATTTGACCTCTGGGGTCAAATGGCCCCATTGCCCCTATTATACTACCGGTAGAATGACAGACCGGACAGCGTATGCTATTGTAAGCTCAATAGAGGACTGCAGGTC
>CADAEX010000181.1 GCA_902787125.1 uncultured Spirochaetaceae bacterium | reverse complement strand
GGGATACGTAATTCTGAATTCGACCAATGTCCTAGCCATACTTGTAATAATTTTCAGGTTGCTTAAAAGGAAATATATTATGCCGATTGACAAATCAAAGCCCCTTAATCGGGGCTTTTTTACTGAATTCCTGCTGCCGTAGTGTCTGAATCTCCTGGTTCAAGGCTATCAGCTGATTATTTCAGGTTGATTATAGCCAGTCCTGCAAGGCACACGATAATGCCGATTATATGACGCAGCGTGATGTTCTCTTTGAAAAGGAAAAGCCCTATAAAGATAAGGGCTATGGCAAGAATTGAAGAAGCCACAAGCTGTGCGATGCTGACTTTCCAGCCTGCACGGTATGCGAAAAGGAATCCGGCCTCAAGACCTACGATAGCTATTCCCAGCACAAAGGAAGACCAGTTGAGGTTCATAAGCTCCTGCCTGAGAGTGCTTCCTTTGCCCACTGTCATAAAATAGGCCAGGAAAGACAAGACTCCGCCCACCAGATAGGTCACAGTAAGAGAGAGGAACGCATTTGCCTCATGGGGTGTGGTTTTTGTGGTTATGTGATAGAAAATGTTGGACAGTACAATCAGTCCGATAGGCCAGATATAGTTCCACATATTATTTATTGAACACCTCGAATTCCCGCTCAAAGTTCCTGGTGAAGAAGCCGGTTCCCAGCTTTTCCTTGATCTCGGCTATAGAGAAGAAACGGCCATCCACCACCTCGTCGTGGTCTATTTTAAACTCTCCGTCATACACCAGGGTGTAGAGAAAACTGACTTCTGTCTCCTTCGGCATGCGGTGGAGAAACTTGGTGAAATACTTGGCTTTGGAGGCATCGATGCCTATCTCTTCCCTAGCCTCCCGGACAAGAGCCTCGAAAGGGTCTTCACCAGGGCGCACATGACCGCCTACAGCTGTATCCCACTTGTCGGGGTACATATCTTTAGTCGGGGACCGCCGCTGAAGAAAAATCTCGCCCTTGGAGTTGAAGACCTCCAGGTGCACCACCAGCTGTATAAGGCTTGTATCGGAGTGGCATTTCCAACGGGGAGCCTGTCCTACAGGATTTCCCTCCTCATCCACAAGCATAAGCATCTCATCACTCATACCGGAATCATAAAAGGAAATAAAAATTGTATCAATACTTTTCACAGAACTCATTTTTCCCATATAATGGAAGCATGATAGACCATCCCAAGATGATACAGTTCGACAACCAGATGAAAGCTATGCTGGATGCCGTGGACAACTACATAGAGGACAAGTATGGAGACCTCTATCCCCTCCACCCGGTTCGGCCCAAACGGAACGAGACTGCAAATCCCCAGGCCGACGGCCTTTTCGGAGTAAGGGCCGATTTTACCCCAGGCTATGGCTCAGAGCTTGGAAGAGGTTATATTCTAAAGGTGGAGATGAAGACCCTTGCACATATCCCCGATGACATGCAGGAGACTATTTTTTCCGATGCAGTGGAAAAATTCAAGGAGCTTTTGCCTGTCTACTTCCCGGACCGTAAACTGGAGATCAAGAAAGACAAAGATTTCTTCAAGATTGTGGGCGACTTCAGCCTGGGCAGCGCATAAAATTTCTGTTGCAAAACCAACCCTTTTGTGGGAAAATAAATAAGACTTTTTAAAAAGGAGAGACACCGTTGAGCACACTGAAGGACGCAGGAGTGGGAATTCCTGAGATATATGTACCAGATGAGTCCAAGACCACATTCGAAAAATGGGCAGTAATTGCCGGAGACCAGTTCACATCAAACCATGCATACTGGAAAGAGACAGAGGATTTTGTAGGAGGCAGTCCCTCCACACTGAACCTGTTCCTCCCCGAAGTATACCTTAAGGAAGTGGATCTGGACAAGAAAATTCCACAGATCAACAAGACTATGGATGAATACCTGGCATCGGGTGTGCTCAAGAAGCTACCTGCCGGCTTTATGCTAGTGGAGCGGGAGACCGACTTCGTGGAGCGGGAGACCGACTTCAGTCCGGCCAGAATAGGTCTGCTGGTGAACCTGGATCTGGACCAGTACGATTACAGCGAAGGAACCACAAGCCTTATACAGCCTACAGAGAAGACTGTTGTGGAACGGCTTCCGGTGCGGGTTAAGATCAGGGAGAACGCAGCCCTGGATATGCCACACATTCTGGTGTTCATCGACGACCAGGACCAGCATCTTATTGAAGACCTTTACGAGAACAGGGACAGCTTCAAGAAGATATATGACTTCACACTTATGCAGAAGGGCGGCCACCTGAGGGGCTGGTTCATCCCGGCCACCGACCCGGCCATGAAGACTATCACAGAGAAGTTCCTTGCTCTCAAGGCTAAGAACAATCCGCTGTTTGCAATGGGAGACGGAAACCATTCGCTGGCTGCCGCAAAGAACACCTGGGAAGCTATCAAAGCCAAGGGAATAAAGGATGGCCCGGCCCGGTGGGCAATGGCAGAGATTGTGAACATCAACAGCCCTGGAATCATATTCCACCCTATCCACAAGGTTATGTTCAATGTGGATCCGGCACAGCTTTTCGAGGAGCTTAAGAAAGCACTCAAGTTCACTGTGAAGAAATCCTGCTCCTGCTGCATCAAGGCATCGGAAAATCCGATGGAAGTAGGCGTAGTCATCAAAGGCGAAGCCTGCACCATCACCCTGGAGGGAGAGAATATCCTGGCAGCTGAGGAGCTGCAGAACTTCCTGGACAAGTACCTGAAGGCCCATCCCGAGGCTTCCATCGACTATATCCACGGCGACGAGGATCTTAAGGAGCTGGCAGGCAAGGACAAGACCATGGGCTTCCTGCTGCCGGAGATAAGCAAGAAGACATTCTTCAAGAGGCTTTCCACCAAGGGTGTATACCCACGGAAGACCTTCTCCATCGGCGAGGCACCGGAAAAACGGTACTACCTGGAATCACAGAAAATTAAATGAGGGAAATATTCTTCAACAAGGAGGCAATCACCGCCCTTCTTTCCGAGGTAGCGGTAGCATATGACGAAAAGGGCGGCTCTCCTTTGACTGTGCTGATTTATGGCGGAGCAGCCATTACCCTACGGCACGATTTCCGTGCCGGGGCACATGACATCGATTATGCCTTCCTGGAGGATTCACCTCTATTTGCAGAGTGCGTGGATGCTGTCGGACAGAGGCACGGATTCTTTCCCCGGTGGATGCATCCCCTGAATTTTTTCAAGACGATACCTCACTTTTCCGAAAATTGCCACCGCCATACCTATAAACAGCCCTGCAATTCCTCCAACCTTACATTCCTGGTGCAGGACGATGACTGGCAGCTTGCAAACCGGCTCTGCTGGTTCCGCCGCTATCGGAAAACAGATGGGGAGGATCTTCTGGAGCTTTTGAGAATGCGGAAAGAAGATGCAGTACAGTCTGCTCCTAAAATTGTACAGGAGATTTTCGGCGGGGAAATCGGCTGTTCCTCCGATGGAATGATGATTCTCTCCGCTTTGAAAAAGGCATTGACTTCACACGCATCATCA
>CADAEX010000180.1 GCA_902787125.1 uncultured Spirochaetaceae bacterium | reverse complement strand
TGGTGGTGGGTTCCGAGGATGATGCTGTGCTTGGCAGTGCTCCTTCCTATGATATTGCCAGACGCCTGGGCTGCCGGATACATATGTACAAGGACTACGGTCACGACTGCTACGATACAGCACCTGACTTCAGGGACAGGATGTTCAAGTTCTTTGACGAACAATAAGGTTGCTTTATGAGAAATATTGGTAAGATGCTGATTGCAATATGCATAATACTTTTTGCCCTTTCTGATGCGGCTTATGCCTGCACCGGTGTCTATGTGGGACCTGCCGCCAGTGCCGACGGGACTGCCTTTATCGCCAGATCCAGCGACAACCAGGCTGTATGGGGAAACCATATCACCATAACACCCCGGGTGGAGAACAAGCCTGGCCGTACCATGCAGGTTGATATGAAGGGCAAGGTGTTTGCCAATATCCCGGCCACAACTTACAAGTATACGGCAACTCCTTTCTTCTCCAGTGTCATGAAAGGAGAGGGGAGACCGAATGATGCCACAGCCTGCACCAATGAATATGGTGTAGCCATGACTATGGCCATAACTGTTTTTGCAAACAGCGCTGCCCTTGAGGCAGATCCACTCAAGGAGACCGGGCTTACCGAGAATACGGCGGCAGACCTGGTTTTATGCCAAAGCCGAAGTGCCCGGGAGGCGGCAAAGGTTCTGGCCTCGATAATAGACCAGTATGGCAGCAGCGAGTGCAACATCGCCCTTATAGCAGACCAGAAAGAGGTGTGGTATATGGAGATGTACACCGGGTATCAGTATGCGGCTGTAAAGCTCCCTGCAGATAAAGTGTCGGTCTTCGGCAATGAGTTCACCCTGGAATATCTTTCGGAATATGAGGAGAGCTTTACCTCGAGGAACCTTGAGAAACTGCCTGAGAAACATGGTTTTGCAGTATATGGAAAGAATAAGGAGCTTAACCTGTTCAAGACTTATTCCGGGAAAGAAGTTGCTGAAGATTACTGCCATATGCGGACCTGGATAGGGCATAAGATGCTGGCTCCATCCCTTTATAAGGATGGTTATAAGCTGGATGCCATGTATCCTCTGTGCTTCAAGCCTGATAAAAAGGTGAGCCTTCAGGATGTCTGCGCAATTCTCCGGAACCGGTATGAAGGGACTGAATATAATCCTGATGCCACAGGGCGGATTGATATGCGGGTGATCGGTACTGATACAGCCATGAGCGTCCATGTGCTTCAGGTCTACCTGGATATGCCCGCAGATATGGCCTGTGTCACTTGGGAAAGCACTGGTCCTGCCATCTATGGCGTGTTTGTCCCTGTGTCAAATGCATCCCTCTCTGTAAATGAGGCTTATGGAAGAGATCAGCCTGCATCCGAGTTTGGCCACTTTGATGCAGAGCATTATCCCTACTATGCGTTCAAGGAGCTTTCAACCCTGTGCGTAGGACATGATTCTTACAAAGCTTATGGAATACCTGTAAAAGAGTACTGGAGCAGGGCAGAGAAGAATATGGCCGCCGGTATGCCTGAAGTGCTTAAAAAGGCTTCAAAGATGAAGGATTCAAAAGCAGCTGCTGATTACATAACCAATTATTGCAACAGAATGCAGACCCAGGCCTTTGAGGATGCGAAACATATTCTTAATAGTCTGATCTGGAGACAGGCGGCAGACTCCAACACCATGAAACTGGGGAGAAACCCGGAGACAGGCGAACTTCTGAAAACACCACGGGTGCTCAAGCCCCTTGAGATAGATTTAGATGCGTCTGTGTATGCTTTAAAGCCCTGAACTCAATTATAACTTCTTGCCGTGGATCTCTCCTGGGACGCTCATAGGGTATACGCCTGTGAAGCAGCCCTCGCAGAAGCCATAGCTGTCAGGATTACATTCCCTGCATGCCTCAAGCATTCCCTTTGCGCTGATGAAGGCCAGAGTGTCGGCTCCGATTTCCTTGCAGATCTCCTGCACATTGTGCTTGTTGGAGATAAGCTCGTTCCGGCTCGGAGTGTCGATACCGAAGTAGCAAGGGAACTTAACCGGTGGAGATGCTATGCGGAAATGCACTT
>CADAEX010000179.1 GCA_902787125.1 uncultured Spirochaetaceae bacterium | reverse complement strand
CCGGAGCAGGAGATACAGTAGGCGCCGTGGACAAAAATTTCGGTCTTTATCCCCTTCTTTTTTGTGCAGGCTATGATAGGCTCCAGTTCGTCAGCAGAAAGCTCCCTGGCAAAGTTCACATTCTTTATTCCCAGCTTCTCAAGGAAGTCCACCTGAAGGCAGTTATGGGTAGTCATCTGGGTAGAAGCATGAAGCTCCAAGTCTGGAATATATTGATGGAGCACATAGGCAAGTCCTGGATCCTGGACAATAAGGGCATCGGCTCCGGCATTCAATATGTCAGAGGCGCACTGGACCGCCTCATAAAGCTCTGAGTCTGTAAGAAGCGTGTTCATGGTTACATAAATCTTTGTCCCGTGGCTGTGGGCTATGGAGACAATCTCCTTAAGCTCCTCCAGACCCAGGTTTGAAGCACGCTCCCGGGCATTGAACTTCTTGAGTCCCATGTAAACAGCATCTGCTCCAGCCAGTATGGCCGCCTTAGCGCAGTCGTAATCCCCGGCAGGGGCAAGAAGCTCAGCCTTTTTCCTTTCCATGCTATCAGAATAAAAGAATTTCAGCTGAAATACAACTGCCTATTGTTTATGCAGCCGAAAAAAGGTATCGTAGGAATATGGAATTCTATACCTTCTCCGTGACATCGGCAAACGGATACGAAAGCCTTGTGGCAAAGGAGCTTGAAGCTCTGGGCATTGCCAAGTACTCAATGGGAAAAGGAAATGTCACTTTCTCCGGCACCCAGGCTGAAGGGCTCAAGGTGTGCCTCTGGTCCAGAGTGGCATCCAAGGTGCTCTTAAGGCTTTTTGATTTTGATATCAAAGAGGAGAAGGATGTCTACAGGAATGCCCGCCGGTATGACTGGGCATCCCTTTTTGATGTAAGGCGCACCTTTGCGGTGGACACAGTCCTTTCAACAGGCAGCTTCAGGAATTCATCTTACCTTTCTCTGGTACTCAAGGATGCAGTTGTTGACACTTTCCGGGAGAAGACAGGGAGCCGTCCCGACATAGAGACCAGCCAGCCTGACATACGGATCAATTTATACATAGAACGGAACCATGCCACAGTAAGTCTGGATATGGCAGGGGATTCCCTGCACCGCAGAGGCTACAGGATAGCACATGTGGAAGCACCCCTTAAGGAGAATGCTGCGGCAGCACTGCTTTACAGGGGCGGCTGGGAAGCTGTGGCAAAATCAGGAGGCAGCTTTATAGACCCTATGTGCGGCTCCGGCACTCTTGTAGTGGAGGCGGCCATGATGGCAGCCAAGATTCCAAGTGCCTTTGACCGGAACTATTTCTGCTTCAAATTCTGGAAGAAATTCCGTGGTGACCTTTGGGAGGAACTGCGGAAGGATGCCCTTGAGACCATAAAAGCCAACATAGCTGCGGTACCCCATCTTTTCGGCTACGACTACAGCACAGATGCTGTCACAGCAGCCCGTAAGAATGTATCTAAAGCCTTCTCCATGTACCCGGAGCTTCTTGAGAAAGTTCACATTGCAAAGAAAGAGCTGCACAAGCTCTCCATACCGGCCGAGGCCGGGGATAAGCCGGGCTTCATCGGAGTGAACCCACCCTATGGGGAGAGGCTGGGAGAGATAGAGGCCCTAAGAGTTCTTTACGCCGACATGGGCAACATCTTCAAAGAAAGGTTTGAGGGCTGGAAAGGAATCTTCATCACAGGGGACGAGGAACTGGCCCGGAAGACAGGTCTCAAGGCCTATAAAGTCAACAAGATCTACAACGGCCCTATTGAATGTATCTCCGCCGCCTTTGCCATAAACACCGCATACAGGGAAGAGCACACCCATGAGCTTTCAGAGAGTGCCCAGATGTTTGCAAACAGGCTGGCAAAGAACATCAAGCAGTTCGGCAAGCTGGCCCGCCGCCAGAATGTGACCAGCTACCGCATCTACGATGCAGACCTGCCCGACTACTCTGCAGCCATAGACTTCTACGAAGGGAAATGGATGTACCTGCAGGAATATGCTGCCCCTGCATTCATAGACCCTGCAAAGACAAAGCGGCGGGTCAGGGAGATGGCCCAGGTGCTGGAGCAGTATGT
>CADAEX010000178.1 GCA_902787125.1 uncultured Spirochaetaceae bacterium | reverse complement strand
GTCTGCAGAGTTCGGCTATGTTTTTGTTTGTGTCGGTGACTAAATAGCAATCAAAGCTAACCCTCATCCACAGACAGGCTGAAAAACTGGCCTGTGGGGAATAATTTTATGTGGGTATTCAGACTTTTGGGCAGGATTTATCCAATGCTGTGTTTAATATAACTCATTGCAAGTTTGAATAGTATATTTCCTACAAGCAATGGAGGGATGGATATGTTCCGCACAGTACCTTTCAATATCAAAGGCAATATGGAAAAGGGCCATGAGGCAGTGGAAAAGCTGCTGGAGTTCATGGCTGACCAGCCGGGTAATCCCATGGGGAAGGTCAGTGGCGCCTTTGCTTCTTTCAGAGTGGATGTCATTGACACGGAGGCTGCTTACGAGATTTTTGGAGAATTGCCTGGCTTCCGCAAGGAGCAGATTACCGTTTCCTATGACGAGGATGAGTATCTGCGCATCAGAGCTGAGAGGGCAGAGCTGGAGACTGAGGATGTGAAGTACATCTGCCACGAGCGACGCACAGGAGAGTTTGAGAGGGTATTCAAGATTGATGGCATCGACAAGGATTCTGTGAGCGTGGCCTTTGACAACGGCATCCTGCATATCGTGCTGCCCAAGGTTTCCAAGGATGCCAACCGCACGATTTTTGATATCGAATAGAAGAAAATAGAAGATATTTGGTGCAGTCCCAAGGTTTATACAAAATCTTGGGACTATTTTTTTCAAAAAGAAGGAATTAAGCAGGTCGGGGGGGAATTATCACACACAGGTAAAATATTTGACATTGGGAGGTAAGACCGCTATGATGGATGATAAGGACTGGGCTGGCTTTAAGCAAAAGCTCAAGGCAAAAACGGAAATCGACCTCGATCTCTATAAAGAACCCCAGATGAAGAGGCGTATCGGCAATCTCGTCACGAGGGCTGGCATGGACTCTTTCTGTGAGTACTTTGACAATGCAGCCAAGAATAAGGATGATTTTGCGGCTTTCATAGAATATCTGACTATCAACGTGTCAGAGTTCTTCCGTACGCCGGAGAAGTTCGGCAAGCTGGAGACGGATGTCATTCCTGACCTCTTGAAGCGCTCTCCGAAGCTCAATATCTGGAGCGCAGGCTGCTCTATCGGGGCTGAGCCATATTCTTTGGCCATCATCATGAAGGAAATGACCCCGAATGTGCGCCATCGCATCCTGGCCAGCGACCTGGATATTGAAATCCTGGCCAAGGCCAAGCGCGGCGTCTACAACGAGGGCGAAATCAAGAGCATGGACAAGAACCGCCTGAACAAGTATTTCTCCAAGGTGGAGGGGGACAAGTATGCTGTCAACAGCGAGATCAAGTCCTGCATCGAGTTCAAGCGCCACAACCTGCTGAAGGATAAGTTCGAGAGCGGCTTTGACCTGATTCTCTGCCGCAATGTGGTCATTTATTTCACTGAGGAAGCCAAGGATCAGCTTTATGCGAACTTCTTCCAAGCCTTGAAGCCTGGCGGGATTCTCTTCGTAGGGGCTACGGAAGCTATACTGAACTTCCGCAAGCTGGGCTATACCAGCTTCCAGCCTTTCTTCTACCAGAGACCCCTCTGACCGTGTCTCCGGGAAGAGCCGGAATAATTAGCGAAGCGGGTGTTATAGGCATGTATGCTAATCAACATATAGAACAAATGGATAGGGAATCCATGCGGGAGATGCAGCTGGGGCTTTTGCAGAAGCAGCTTCGTTGGGCTGAGGAGAAGAGTTTTTTCTATCAGCAGTCCTTTGCCAAAGCTGGCGTGAAGGCCGAGGAGGTGAAGTCCCTGGAGGACTTGCGCCGTTTTCCCTTCCTGCACACTAGCGACCTGCACCAGATAGATTCCCTTGATATCCTCACTTTGCCTATATCCGGCATCATGCGCTTCAACCACATGCAGCAGATGACGGGGGAACTCCTGAAGCTCTACACCAACGGTGATATTGCCCGCAATGTGGAGATGATGACCCGCTGCCTGGTGGGGACAGGGATAAACAGCACTTCGGTGGTGGCCTTGCAGGGGGATCTCTCAGACAGCCGTTTGCTGGATGTACAGTACGCTTTGGAGATGATTGG
>CADAEX010000177.1 GCA_902787125.1 uncultured Spirochaetaceae bacterium | reverse complement strand
CAGCTTGCACACCACATGGAGATCCGGGGGCTGGGAATCATCAATATTTCTCACCTGTATGGAATCGGCGCAGTCAGGGACCAGAAGGAGATTCAGCTTGTTGTCAACCTGGAGGAATGGGATAACGATAAGGAGTACAACAGGCTGGGAACCGACGAGAACACCACTGAGATTCTGGGCGTGCAGATTCCGTCCCTCACCATACCGGTAAAGCCAGGAAGGAACATTCCTATCATCATAGAGACCGGGGCGATGAACGAGAGGCTCAAGAGCATGGGCTACTTCTCGGCAAAAGAGTTTAACCGGAGGACTATTCAGTGGCTGGAGGCCAAGAATATCTCCTCTTTCTATAACAATGAACATAAATTCGGCGAGGAATAAATATGATCACTAAACAAGTCGTAATTGGAAACAGGGCAGGAATTCATGCAAGACCTGCTGCAATGATTGTCAAAGTTGCCAACAAGTTCAAGTCCGACATCACACTTTCAAAGGATGACGATGAGATCAATGCAAAGTCCATTATGGGCATTATCACCCTTGCCGCCACATACCAGACTGTCCTTACACTCAAGGCCGACGGAGCCGACGAAGCCGAGGCTGTAGAGGCTATCAGCAAGATCTTCGAGAACAAATTTGAAGAAGAATGATCAAGGCAAGCTATCTCCTTACCGGCCCTGAGCTGGGAGAGAAAAAAGCATACATAGATTCAATCCGCACAGAAATAAAAAACAATTATGGGGATGAAATAGAGGAATACACATTCTATCCATACGATTCCAATATGAACGATGCCATAGGGGCAGCCCAGAGCCTGGGCATGTTCTCCAACTTCAAGATTATATTCATAAACGATACAGCTGAACTCAAGAAAAAGGATGTGGAGCTTTTCCTGGATTATCTGAAGAAGCCTTCCGAAGATGCTGTGCTTATCTTTACCGACAGCGGAATGAAGGTAGATGCCAAACTTAAGAAGGCGGTTGGCGAGGAGAAAATCTTCTGGGAGCTTAAGGAACCTCAGATGCGGAGTTATATCCAGAACTATTTCCGCAGGCTGGGAACTCCCATCGATTCTGATGCCGCCGCCTTCATTGCAGGAAATTGCGATGCCAATACACTTTCTGTCAAGAACGAGTGCGACAAGTTGGCTCTGTTCTTCGACGGAAAGGAGCCCATAACCCTGGAAGCAATTGAGGAGATGCTTTTCAACGGAAAAGAAGAGAATGTATTCACCCTCTACGACCAGCTTCTTACCGGTACCCTTGAGAAAGCTACAGAGATTGCAAAGAACCTGATGATGTCATCAGACGGTGCACCGATACAGCTGTTGGGCGGCCTTATATGGCAGATGCGGCGGTTACTCGGAGTGCGCTCTATGATGGATCAGGGGGTATCCTCCTACGAGGCCTGTGTCAAGAACGGCGTCACCACCAAGCGGGGACAGGCAAACCACACCGCAGGGGCCCAGCGCTATACCACTGCCGAACTGGAGAAAATAATGGCCACCTGCGCCCGATACGACGAGCTTTTCAGAAGCATCCGCACCGAGATGCAGGAGACCCTTTTCCCCATGTTCCTTTATGAACTCATGGTGAAGAAAGGGCATTAATCCCGTTTATTATCTTGCCGACAGCAGGAACACAGATACCCGTACCAGTGGTTATTCCGCCCTTTGAAGGATGCAATACTACATTGTAGACTATGTACTTGGGGTCTTCTACCGGGAATATGGCCAAAGCAGAGGCAACAAACTTGTTGTCGGAGTAGGCTTTTATTTCTGGGTCATACCACTGGGCAGTACCCGGCATAATCGCAACACGGCAATCCTTTACCCCAAGCAGTCTGGCAATACCATCAGGCTCTGCTGCTTTTTCCATCATAAGCAGCATAGAGTCTGCAACTTTTGGAGAAACCACTTCCACCTCGTTGCCACCAAGCATTCCATTGTTTGCAAAAACTGTAGCTGCCTTGACCATCTGCCTGGCCGTAACAGCAATTTCCTGCCCTTGGGCAATGATATACTTAGAATTGTTGGACCACATGGAATGATTCCGCAGAAGCCCTGGTGAAACACCAAAACCAAACTGACGCAGCATAAAGT
>CADAEX010000176.1 GCA_902787125.1 uncultured Spirochaetaceae bacterium | reverse complement strand
GCTCCTGTGATCACCCAGGAAAAAATATATAGCAGGAACAGGGATTCGATAGTCTTGAAGAAAGCAAAAATAGTAAATATCCAGACGAGGCGGAAGACGCAGGAACCCATTATTATGATGAAGGATGGAACCAAGGTCTTCCCCAGCCCTCGGGCTGCGGCTACAGAGCCATCCATAAAGGCCGAGATACAGAACGAGAAGGACATGATAAAAAGCTTTTTCATTCCTGCATCTACTACTGCGCTGTCGTTTGTGAATATGCCTATAAGGGCCCTGCCGTTGGCGTAGAACAGGCCGCCGAGCAGCGCTCCGGCAAAAAAAGCGAAGCCGGTGCTTATTAGGTAGGATTGGAAAATCCGCTTCTTGTTACCGGCACCGAAGTTCTGCCCCACAAATGTGGCACCGGCTATGTAGAACGCCGCCATGGTCTGGTACACCAGAATATCCAGCCTGTCCTCGGCGGCCACCCCCGCAACTGTAATTGCGTTGAAGGAGTTTACACCCATCTGCACAAAGCTGTTGGCCAATGCGAACACAGAGTGCTGCAGTCCGGCAGGAAGTCCCACCTTAAGTATATGTATGGCACTTTTGCCGTTGAAGTACATCTGTGAGAACTTTACATCCAGTTGCGGGGTGCGGCGGAACACAGCATTCAGGACAAGCACCGCAGACACTCCCTGGCTGAGTGCGGTGGCCAGGGCTACTCCCGCCACTCCCATTCCGAAGGCAACTATGAACAATATATCAAGGGCAACATTTATGACCCCGGCCACCAGCAGGTAGATAAGAGGTCTGCGGGTGTCGCCTATGGCGTTGAGCACAGCGTTGCCGAAGTTGTACAGCGCCAGGGCCGGCAGTCCCATCATGCATATGCAGAAATAGAGTACAGCACTCTCCATAAGCTCGGGTCTTGTGTTCATTGCCATAAGCACAGGCCGGCAAAGCAGTATGCCCACTATCATAAGAAAGATGCCTGAGGCAAGGCAGACAAAGAATGCAGTGTAGATGGTGGAATTCCTTAGGTTATCCCGCTTTGCCCCTACATAGTAGGCAACTATGGCATTGACGCCGCTGGAAATTCCTATAAGCATTCCTATGTATAAGAAAATAGGTGTGGTGGTGGAGCCTACAGCTCCCAGAGCCGCGGCTCCTGCAAATCGCCCTGCCACTGCCACATCGGCAATGTTGAACAGCACCTGAAGCATGTTGGTGCATATAAGAGGCAGACTGAATATTAAAATACCTTTGTATAGAGACCCCTGGCAGGGATCCAGAGCTCTGCTCATTTATTCTTCGGTTTCTCGCTTCTTCTTTGCAGCCTTCTTTGCTGCCTTGCGCTGCTCTTTCTCAAGCTTGGCCTTTGCCTTGGCCTCTTTCCGTTTCTGCTTGAATTCGGCCTCTGCAGCTTTCTCTTTTGCAGTCTTCTTGTTGAACAGCCGTTTGAAGAAACCACCCTTCTCCCTCTCTTCGGCTATGTTCTCAAGTCCTTTCTGAGACATAAGAGCAGGCCATGAAGGATAGTAGACAGCCTCGTCTGTATTATATTTATCAAGAATCTGATTGAACCGGTTCTCGGCATCGTCAAGTTTACGCTGCTTGAATTTTATGAATGCTATCTCGTACTCTGCCTCGATTATCTTGTTCTTCATATCTGGATACCGGCGCATGAACTCTTCGTAGAACTGGATGGCCAGCTTGTATCTGTTCCAGTCTATCACTGCCTCCTGGGCCTTCTGGAAGAATTCCTCAGGTGTGAGGTCGGGATTATCCAGGTCTTTCTTTAGGGAATGACAGGATGAGAACAAAAGCACAATCAGCATCATAAAAAGTATAATTCTTTTCATATTCTTTCCATCTTTCATATAATCATATTTAGAAGAAGTAGTAAACCTCCGGTTCAAACTCTTCTCTCTTCTCCGGCGGGACAGTCATCTCCTCCAGATTACCTGAGAAACTTCTGATTTTCCACTTGCTGCCATCCTTGGCCATCACAAACTCACATATGCAGTCACCGTTTCCCATGAGGCAGCGGGCTGTGACCTTGGTCTCCCCGCCGGTGGCAATACCGTTTCCTATCCTTACAGATGTGGGAAAGAACCTGGAGTCATACCATTCCTCGAAAAGCATGGTCAGCAGTGTAC
>CADAEX010000175.1 GCA_902787125.1 uncultured Spirochaetaceae bacterium | reverse complement strand
GCAACTGATGCTGCAAGTGCTGCCAAGCATAAAGTCCTGATTTTCATTTTTCCTCCAAAATATGTCTGAAACTATGGGAGAATCCTTCCATAAATTTATCCGTAATATTGTCAATGGCCTGTCTGGTCATTATTTCCTTAGATCTGATGATGATGTCTATGAAGCCTTCCACAAAGGAGATGAGGAGCAGGAAACCGTCCCGTATCTCCTTGCCGTTATCCTTGTCCACAAGCCTGATATGAAGTGTCTCCTGGATCCGCTTTATGATGAATGCTATGAAGTCATGGTCTGTGGGGAATTCCTCGGTGGGGAATATGCTGTGGAACATCTTGTCCATAAGAGACTGGCTTTTACCTATCATGACAGAGTGGAGGGCATTGCGCTTAAGGCAGATCTGCTCATTCTCCAGATACCAGTAGCCTATGTTCTTGATGGTGTCTGCCAGCTTGTCCCCCAGGGTGGTTCCTCTGCTGAAGTAGAGGCTGATGCGGTCTGAGGTTTCTTTGTAGATGCTGTCTGCCATGGCCAGTATGAAGTCTTCCTTGTTCTTGAAGTGCCAATATACAGCACCCCGGGTCACGTTGGCGGCCTTGGCTATCTCCTCCATGGAGGTGTGGTAATATCCTTGTTCTGCAAAGATCCTGATTCCTGCATCAAGAATCATCTGCTTGGTCTTTTCGGCATCTTCCTGTGTCCGTCTCATCAGATCCTCAAACATACAAACAAACAGTTTGTATGTAAAAGACATTATATATATAATTATAAAAACAGTCAATAGGTTTTGGTTGACAATCGGGGAGGGGAATTTTATGATTGAGATAGGTATGAGGACTCGTTTTTTCCTGCTTTTGGCAGTCATAGTGATATTTTGTGTTCTTGATTCCTCTCTTTTTGCGCTGGAGCACGATTCCGGGGATAAGATGACACTGCCTGAGACCACAGATTTTGCCAGGAAATTCAATAAATTCATGGAGCCTATCTCTTTCGGAGTCGGGTCTGAGCCGGGTTCAGAGAAGAATGCGGTCTACATATATCTTATGTACGATTATGCTCCAAAATATTCCTGGATGGTTAAGTTCGATATGGAGAGTTCTGTCACCTCTGACAGCGATATTGACCTGGATGGGGATGAATTCGGTTTTCAGCTGGACAAGCAGAAGACATATACACTTGATATTCTGCCTATGGTGAGGCACTTTGAGTATCTGGACCTGGGGGTTGGAGTGATGGGGCAGTATCTCCGCTACGATCTTGAGGGGCTGGAGAGTTATGGGACATCAAAGAATTATTATGATGTCAGACGGGATGTGTTCCAGGTGGGCCCGCTCCTGTATCTTCACTGGCAGTATCCAATTGCAAAGCATGTCGACTTGGGAGGGACTACAGAATTTTCTCCCTGCCTCTGGACTACCCTGCATGATAAATTCCATGTCACCAACTATGACGAAAATGGAAAAAATAAATATTCCAGCACCGAAAAAGATTATGGCTTCGGCGCTCCTGTTGTCACCCAGCTTTTATACCTTACTTTCATAAAATTCATCAATCTCTCCACCAGCATAGATTACAGTTATTACCGTATAGGAACCCAGGATGTCCAGAGCTCTCACGACACAGTTCTCAGGTTCGGACTTTCAATTCTTAAGAGGCCGAAGAGCGGCATCCTCAACTATCTGGTTGGAGTGTTCTACGAGAACGAGTGGTATTCTATAGATATAAATCATGATAACACCTATGAGCATAAGCAGCGTTGGATATTCTGCATAGGTGCGTCTGGTTGAGAAGTGAGGTGTGATATGGCAGAGAGTGTAAGACCTCTTGAGAAGGATAAAAAGTGGAAAGGACGCCGGGGGCCGGTGGTTCTGGTGATTATGGATGGAGTGGGATATGGCAAGTATGCCGATGGCGATGCTGTGAAGGCAAGCCGTATGGCAAACCTGGACTGGCTTACTGAGAACAGCCCACATACACAGCTTAAGGCCCATGGTACTGCTGTGGGGCTCCCATCCGATGCTGATATGGGGAACAGCGAGGTGGGGCACAACGCCATGGGCTGCGGCCGTGTCTTTGCCCAGGGGGCAAAGCTGGTGTCCGGGGCCATTGCCTCCGGAGCCATGTTCGAGGGTGCAACCTGGAAAAAGCTTATAGCCAATGTAAAAGCTGAT
>CADAEX010000174.1 GCA_902787125.1 uncultured Spirochaetaceae bacterium | reverse complement strand
TGTGGTGATTCCGTCGATGGTCACACTGGTCTCGGCAATGTTGGTTGCCACTATCACCTTGGTCTTGTCCGGCGGTGTCTCTATGAAGATCCGCTCCTGTTCCTCCTTGGAGAGCCTTCCGTACAGGGGCAAGAGCATAAGCTTATCCCTGACAGGGCTGGCATCCAGCATAGTTATGCAGTCTTTTATCATCTTCTCGCCGGAGAGGAATATGAGGATATCGCCCTCACGCTCTTCTTCAATGCACCGCTCAACAATGTCACCCACCTTGAGTAGAAGCTCCTCCGGCCTAGCATCTTCCGGAACAGGGTCGTAGATGACTCCCACCGGATACATCTTGGAGTCTATGTGGACCACAGGACATCCCCCGAAATATTCGGAGAAAACCGATGTGTTTATGGTGGCCGAGGATATGATTATCTTGAAGTCATCTCTTACATTGGAGATGCGCTTCAGAAGTCCCAGGATGAAGTCTATATTGAGGCTCCTCTCGTGGGCCTCATCCACAATTATGCAGCTGTACTGGGACAGGTAGGGGTCGAACTTGATCTCCTGCAGCAGTATGCCGTCTGTCATTATCTTGATCTTGGTGCTTGATATGGTCTGGTCTGCAAACCTCATCTTGTAGCCCACAGTGCCTGGAACCTCGCAGCCCAGCTGCCGGGCTATGTAGTCGCACACCGAAAGGGTGGCGATACGCCGGGGCTGAGTTACTCCGATAATTCCTTTGTCAGCAAATCCTGCCTCGTACAGAATCATAGGAAGCTGGGTTGTCTTTCCGCTTCCGGTAGGGCTTTCTATTACTATTACTTTATTGTTCTTTATGTACTCTAAAATTGTCTCTTTGTGCCGGTAGACCGGCAGATCATGTGCTTGCATCATGCCTCGTGTCTAAGTAGTGAAATAATCTTCTCTATCCCTTCGACCAGCGGCAGCTTCTCGTAGGTTTCCCGGGTGGTCAGGTCCTTTATGGTTATGGTGCCGGAGCTGTACTCCTCGGAGCCGCAGATGATTCCCACAGGAATGTGCTTTTTCTCAACATAGCCGAACTGCTTGTTAAGCTTCTTTGTCTCGGGGTAGAGGTCGCAAGAGATGCCTTTTTCCCTTAGCATCAGCGCGATCTTGGTGTAATGTCCTAAGAGCGACTCATCTATATTGAAGATGATGGTGTCGCAAAGGGCCTTGCTGTCATTCTTCTTTCCCAGTGCCTCAAGGGCGGAGATAAGGCGGTCTATGCCGATGGATGCACCGACTCCCGGGAGCTGGGTCTTTGTGTAGAGCGATGCCAGGTTGTTGTACCTGCCGCCAGAGCATACAGATCCGAACTCGGGAGCGCTGTCCAGGAAGGTCTCGTACACTATGCCTGTGTAGTAGTCAAGGCCTCTGGTGATGGAGGGGTCAAGGACAAAGTTGTCTGAAAGGCCGTTCTCCTCCAATGCCTTCTTGAGGGTGTGGAGCCGGGCAGTGTCCTCAGCCTCGCCCCCTGCAAGGGCAGTTATCTTGTCCAGAGTCTTGTCAAAGCTCTCTTCCATCTTTATATAGCCCAGAATCTTCTCGGCAGCATCCTTTCCTGCAATCTCAGCCAGCTGCTTTGCCACTTCCTCCTCGCCGATCTTGGCCAGCTTGTCCACCAGGCGGAGGATATCGGTAAGCTTGTCCTGGATTCCCAGGGAAGCCAGGAACCGGTTGAACACCTGTCTGCTTGCCAGGTGGATCTTGAAGCCCTCCACACCTATGTTCCTGAGGGACTGACAGATCATGGTCAGGATCTCCAGGTCTGCAGCGGCAGAATCCACACCCACTATGTCGAAGTCGCACTGGTAGAACTCCCGGTAGCGCCCTTTCTGGGTGTTTTCCCCGCGCCATACCTTGGCTATATGGTAGCGCTTGAAGGGAAGGGGCAGCTTGTCCATGTTTGCACTTACAAACCGGGCAAAGGGCACTGTAAGGTCGAACCTCATGGAAACATCACGGTCGCCGTTGTCGGTGAAGCGGTATATCTGCTTGTCGGTCTCGCCGCCTCCCTTGCCTAAAAGCACCTGGGTGTACTCCAGCACCGGGGTGTCAATGGGGGCAAAGCCGAAGCTGGTGAAAGTTTTCTCCAGGATGGCAAAAAGCCGCTTTTTCTCTGTCTCCTCTGCAGGAAGTGAGTCTCTGAATCCCTTG
>CADAEX010000173.1 GCA_902787125.1 uncultured Spirochaetaceae bacterium | reverse complement strand
CAACGGCGATTCTGTTCCAGGGGAAGTCTTTTTTGCCATCGATTTCAAAGGTACTGTAAAAAGCCACAACATAAAAATACTGCCACAGGAAAGCCGTTTCGATTACAAGCTTGCTGTGGCAGCTGCAGTTGCAAAAGAACTTACTGAACTCTTATTCTGATTTCCCTAAAAAGTTAACCGGCTTTCCAGCCTTTTTCCTGTCGTGATACTCTGCAGTTGCAGTGAAGAGCACATCGCCGCTTGAGTTGAGGGCTGTCTCCACAGAGTCCTGGATAACTCCGATGATAAAGCCTACAGCTACAGCCTGCATAGCAATATCATTGTTGATACCGAAGAGAGAGCATGCCAACGGGATGAGGAGGAGGGAACCTCCAGCAACACCGGAAGCACCGCAGGCACCTAAGGTAGCCAGCACGCTAAGGAGAATTGCAGTAGGAATATCCACAGGAATTCCCATGGTGTTGCAGACTGCCAGTGTCATGACTGTGATTGTGACAGCAGCTCCATCCATGTTGATGGTGGCACCCAGCGGGATGCTGACAGAGTAAAAGTCTCGCTCTAATCCAAGACGCTCGCACAGCTGCATGTTTATAGGGATGTTTGCCGCAGAGCTCCGGGTAAAGAAAGCAGTGATACCGGCACAACCAAAAGCTGGCCATATTCTGTAAAGATATTCAGTCCGCTCTCTGCAACTGATCCGTATACAAGACCCAGGATACCAAAGGGGGCAAACTGGATGACACAGCGGACAATAAGTGATGCACATTCAGAAAGCTCTGCCAGCACCTTGAGAGTGGTCTCTGATGCAGTCTTCTTAAGGCAGAGTCCTGTCACAACAGCCCAGAAAAGGACTCCCATGTAGTTTGCGTTTGAGATGGATGAAACAGGGTTTGTCACCATGTTGAAGATAAGGTTTTTTAACACCTCCCAGATTCCCTGAGGTGGATCTGCTGTGGCAGATTTGGCAAATGATATAGTCACAGGAAAAAGGAAGCTGGCAAACACCGATACCACTGCTGCGATAAGGGTGCTGAACATATAGAGGGCAATTACATAGCGGAACCTTCTTCCCACATTGGAATGGGCCTTGGAAAGAGCGCTGCATACTAAAAGGAATACCAGCACCGGAGCAATAGCCTTAAGTGCTCCTACAAATACACCGCCTAAAATCCCGATTGCTCTGGCATTGGGGAATAAAAGTCCAAGAATAGCACCGAGCACAAGACCGATGAATATCTTGAGGATAAGGCTTGTGCTCAACCATTTTTCTATAATCTTTTTCATTTTATGTTCCTGCTGTTGATATAATCCACTCCGTTCTTAAGGAGGGCAAGACCTGCTGCCTCCTTGATCTCCTGCCGCTTCCACATAGGGTGATTCTCTGGTGTCAGGAATGCCTCTGGATATGGCATAAGTCCCAGAATGCGGCCTGTGGTGTCGGTGATTCCTGCAATGTCGCACTCAGATCCATTGGGGTTGCGGTCGTTGTAGATCACTGTATCCAGGTGCAGGGCTTTGATCCTGTCCAGAGTCGCTTTGTCTTTTGTGATGAAACGTCCCTCGCCATGGCGGATAGGAATATCCATATCCTTAAGTCCCTTGGTCCATACGCATGGAGAGTCTGGATTGAAGCGGACATTGAGCCAGCTGTTCTCGAACACACCTGTGTTGTTGTGGATAAGGGAAACCTCCTGGGTCCAGTTGCCGTCGAAGTTAGGGAGCACTCCCATCTTAACAAGGACCTGGAAGCCGTTGCAGATTCCGATTATAAGCTTGCCCTTGGCAATGAACTTGTCCAGAACACCTTTAAGATTCTGCTTGAACAGATGGGCCATGACCAGGCCGGATCCAAGGTGGTCGCCGAAGGAGAAGCCACCGGGGAAGCCAAGAATCTGGTAACCGTCCAGAATCTCCGGTTTCTCTATCATATCGTTTATGTGAATTCTGTCTGCCTGCTTGGCACCAGCTCTCAGGAAAGCTTCCTTAAGCTCGTTGTCAGCATTGATGCCGTATCCTGTAAGTATTGCAACCTTTGCCATTATATTTCCCTCTTCCATGCTTTTACGATCTCATCGCATGTAATAGTCAAAACTGATTTTCCATCCTTCCTGAATGCCACTGCATCAGAACTGTTTGTCTCTCCTGCTCTCTTAAGCGGTGTCCCGGCCATAAGCTTCTCAAACTTATCTGCATTCTCTTTCTTTACTGAGATTACAAACCGGGATGGAGACTCTGCAAACAGTGTCCTGATATCGTCCAGTCCTGCATCGCCCGGGATGCCGGAAAGATCCACATCGCAGCCGCACCTGCCGCCCATTGCACTCTCGGCAAGGGCAACTGCAAGACCGCCGTCCGACATATCGTGACAGGAGGCCACAAGCCCCTGCTCTATTGCGCCGGCCAGCTGGCAGTACATCTTGAATGCACCCTTTGTGTCAACGCTTGGGGAAGCACCCAGGCTGTGTCCTTTTATCTTCTCGTAGGTTGAGCCGCCCATTGCACCGGTGGTCTTGCCCAGGATGTAGATATAGTCGCCGCAGCCTTTGAAATCAGAGGTCATAGCCTTCTCTGTATCCTTGATCAACACCCTTGCAGGTGCGGACCAGCTGGGCCAGCTTATATTCGCCGTCCGGGGTCTTTGCAGACTTGACCGGGTCTGGCCAGCAGAAGTTGTCGAGAACTGATGCGCTCTCCGGGTCGCCGCCAAGGGCGATGTGGGAACGGAAAGCCTCATCCACGGCGCACTGTGCCATGTTGTAGGTGTCCCAGTCGCCGACCCGTGGGCAGATACCGTGGGTCACGGTCACACCCTTGCTGCTGCCATATACAGGCTTGAGCACGGTGATGGAGCATCGGAGTTCTTGCCAACAAAAGGCTTGACTACAGACACAGCACCTACTTCGTGGTCGTACTGCCGCACCAGTGTCTCACGGGATGACACATTAGGATCCCCAAGTATTTTTTTAAGTAATTCTTTCGGGTCTTCTTTCTCTATTTTCACCTCCGGGGCGGCAGGACGCTTCCATACTGCCTTGAGGTGCATTGCAGGAAGCCCTTTGTGGAGGAACTCCATGGAGAGGTATCCTGCAAGAAGGCCTCCACCTAAGATGCTGATGTAGCCGGAATCGTTGAACTCGCCCACCACTGTGGCCTCAACATCCCGCTTTGCAGCCAGGTCCAGGAATGCCTTCAGGTTTTTCTCATCCACTGCAAGGCTCATCCTCTCCTGGGACTCTGAAACCAGAATCTCCCATGGAGCCAGGCCCTGATATTTAAGTGGACATTTGTCCAGATCTATCACAACACCGTTGGAATACTCTGCCATCTCTCCCAGGGAGGATGAGAGGCCGCCGGCGCCATTGTCGGTGATACCCTGGTAGAGTCCCATATCCCGGGCCTCCATAAGGAAGTCGCTCATCTTTTTCTGTGTTATGGGGTCGCCGATCTGCACTGCAGATACCGGGGAGGCCTCGTCCAGCACCAGAGAGGAGAATGTGGCACCGTG
>CADAEX010000172.1:977-3147 GCA_902787125.1 uncultured Spirochaetaceae bacterium | reverse complement strand
ATCAAGCTCCATCTCTATTTCATAGTCAGTCATAGACTTTTTCGTACTCCGCATAGTTGTATTTTTTAATAAGCTTAATCCCAGACATTCTACTGTAAAGAAGAATATCGGGGAAGTTGATTCCATTAAAATAATTAACCTGAGCAAAGGAATAGGATCCCATATCGCCGAAGATGATTCTGTCCCCCGGTTTTAACGGAGCAGAAAAATCATATTCCCCGAACACATCTCCAGAAAGACAGCTGTTTCCGGCCAGCAGATAACTGTATGTCTTCTTGCCCGGGCGTTCCCCTTCGGGATAGACCACTGGAAGCTTGTAATAGTTTTTAAGGACATCCAGGGCATGGCAGGAAATAGATGTATCAAGAATTGCTATATCTTTTCCGTTATGCACTATGTCCAGCACAGTAACTACCAGGAAGCCTGCGTTCATCACCAGGTATTCGCATGGCTCTATGTATGTTTTCAAATGATATTTTGTATGAAGAATATCCAGGTTTGCCTGAAAATCTGCAAAGTCAAAATCATCCTCGGTAAGGGCCTGACCGCCCCCCAGGTTTATCCACGAGACAGAAGGGAAATAGTCCGAGAACTTTTCTATGCTCGCAGAAATCAGATTGTTGAAATCACGGGAAGAGTTTCCACAGAGAGCATGAATATGAAAGCCGGAGATACGCTCCATAATATCCGGCTTTACTTCTGCAAGTGCATCCTTTGTAAGTCCGAATCGTGAATAAGGGCCGCATGGATTATAGACTGCCTCTTTTACTGCATTGACTTCGGGATTAAGGCGCAGGGCAAACTGATTCTTTTCAGTGCGGACTTGGTTAAAAACGGAAGCCTGCTGCGGTGAGTTCAGGACAATGTGGGAACAGATAGAGGCGATTTCTGCCGCCTCGTCAGTCTTGTAGGCAGGGGTGTGGATGTGCACTTCCTTTCCAATGCGGCTTCCCAGTTTTGCCTCGAAAAGCCCTGATGCCGAGATTCCCTCCACAAAGGGCTTTATGAATGGAAAGGCCTGAGCAAGAGGAAACCCTTTCATTGCCATCAGAAGAGAAAGCCCTGCGTTGTCAGCCTTTTTCTTTATACTCTTGAAATTCTCTGTGAGAATATCAGTGTCAATGACATAGCAGGGAGTTTTGACTGTATCAATTTTATTTAGCAGCGACAATATCAAGCCCCTCTTTTCTGATGCACTCGGTTTCGGGGATTCCATAAAGCTTGGTAGTTAAAGCCTTTGCATATTGGAAACCGAAGTCAAGGTCACCTATAAATCCGCCGGAAGTTGTCACATAGTAGAATTTCTTTGCCTTGCACAACCCTTGTGGATAGCCTTCCGGGGTGTAGCGGAAGGTTATGCCGCATACAGATGTGGCCTCGAAGTAAAGCTTTACTAAAGCTGGAAAAGATAGATCCCAGTAGGGGACTGCCATCACTATGATATCAGCTTCTGCAAACTGCTTTGCATAGCGGAAGTATGGATCGCTGAAGTCCCCGTTCTCAAGGGCGTTATCCCTTTTATGCAGCTGTTCTACAGTCAGTGGAGTGATGTTCTCCTTCTCGAGATTCAGGACTTCTGCAGGGGCTCCGGTCTCTTTCTCCAGTTTTACAAGAAGTTCTTTCGCAAGTTTCAGGGTTCTGGATTGGGGCCTTATGCAGGCATTTATAAACAGTGTGCTCATAGTGACCTCATATTCTTATCAGCCTGCTCAAGGGCAGCCATAGATTTAACAAAGTTGAAACGCAGAAGCTTATGTCCTTCATCAATAGCACTCAAGTAGAAGGGTGATGCTGGAATCAGGGCAACCTGCTTTTTCTTTATAAGCTCTTCCATGAAATCCATATCGCTTTTCTTGGAAAGGCGATCAAAGGTGGCCATGAAGAAGTAGGAGCCCTCCGGTTTGATCGGATCAAAGCCCCATTCGGAGGCTCTTGCCAAGAGGTAATCCCGCCGTTTCTCCATCTCTGCACAGAACTCCCGGGAGTAGTCTGCCGAGATAGGGAGAATCTTGGAGAAGGCCAGCTGAATAGGATGATTCACCGCGAAGGTGACCCACTGATGCACTGCCTGAACCGCAGCAGTTAACGCCGGTGTGGTGCAGATGTAGCCTATCTTCCAGCCTGTGGCAGAGAAGGTCTTGGCTGTGGAGTTTATAGTTATAGTCCTGTC
>CADAEX010000172.1:0-965 GCA_902787125.1 uncultured Spirochaetaceae bacterium | reverse complement strand
TTCTCGTACACCTCGTCGCTGATGATGACTAGATTGTATTTGTTAGCAACTTCGGAAAGAATTGTCAGCTCTTCCAGCGTGAAAACTTTTCCAGAAGGATTGTTAGGGTTGTTTATGATGATTGCCTTGGTCCGTGGTGTGATGACAGCTTCCAGCTCCTTCCTGTCAAAGGAGAAATCGGGCAGATGCAATGTCACAGCTTTCATGGTGCAGCCTGCCATCTTGCAGCTTCCGGCATAGGAGTCGAAGAATGGCTCAAAGGCTATTAATTCATCTCCCGGCTCGCAGAGAGCCATCACGCTGTCAAATATAGCCTCGGTGGCGCCACTGGTCACGGTGATCTGTGTAGCAGGGTCGAAGGAAAGGCCATACTTGGTCCGGTAAATATCGCTGATAGCCTGCCTGAACTCCGGCACACCGGATAGGGGGGCATACTGGTTCCGCCCTGCATCAAAAGATTCTTTTATAATATCCAGAACCCACCGGGGAGTGTCGAAATCCGGCGCCCCCTGGCTCAGGCCCACTGCGTTGTACTGGGCCGCAAGTGTGTTCACAACAGTAAATATAGTAGTCTCGGAATTTGCCACCCGTGTTGCAATCATTTTCAGTTTTTCCTCGCATCAAAAGATCTGTATCCAGCATTGAAATCCACAAGGCTCTTCAACGGTTGGCCGGTGGTATATGCCCTGAGGTTCTCTGCGGCAAGACGCACTATCCGCTCAAAGGTCTCGGGCAGATGGTACTGTCCTGAGGTATGGGGAGTGATAATCATATTGGGGGCATCCCAAAGGGGGTTCTCCGGTGGCAGTGGCTCCGGGTCTGTGACATCAACAGCGGCACCTGCGATAATACCTTCATTCAGGGCCTTGCACAGATCATCAGTCACAATTGCATTTCCCCGGCCTACGTTTACAAGGATTGCACTTTTCTTCATCTTCTTGAGCCGGCTTATGTCAATAAGATGG
>CADAEX010000171.1 GCA_902787125.1 uncultured Spirochaetaceae bacterium | reverse complement strand
CGATGGACTTAAGTTCCACAGAGTAATAAGCCAGGCAAACGGCGACCCCCAGGACTTCATGATCCAGGGAGGCGATCCCCGGGGCAACGGAACCGGCGGGCCAGGCTACTCATTCCCGGACGAGTTCGACATCAGCCTGAAGCATAACAAGCCAGGTGTCATCTCCATGGCAAACAGCGGTCCTAACACCAACGGAAGCCAGTTCTTCATCACCCACGTGCCGACTCCATGGCTCGACGGAAAGCATGCAGTGTTCGGTCATGTTGTAGAGGGACAGAAGGTGGTGAACTCCATCAGACAGGGCGACACAATCAAGGGTAGGAAAGAAGGCAGAGGAATTCAAGAACGACGAGGCTACATTCAAGGCCGAGATCAAGTTGATGGCAGATAAAGAGGCAGCTAAGTTCGCAGCAAAGCGTGAGGCTGACGAGAAGCTTATCCAGAAGAAGTGGCCGGATGCAATCAAGACTGAGTCAGGACTCCGTTACATTGTGCGCAGAGAGGGAACAGGCACTGAGTCTCCAAAATATGGACAGAAGGTGACAACCCATTATCAGGGAATGCTCCTCAACGGCAAGATGTTCGACAGCTCCTACATGAGAGGTCAGCCTCTGGTGTTCCAGGTGGGACAGGTCATCGAGGGATGGAACGAGGCTCTCATGAGCATGAAGAAGAACGAGAAGCGGACTCTCATCATTCCTCCTGAACTGGGCTATGGTGCTGCAGGAGCAGGCGGAGTCATCCCTCCATATGCTTATCTTGTGTTCGAGGTTGAGCTTTTAGATTTCTAATCTGAGCTGCTCCTGTTGAGGAGGGCTTTGCGTTTTATCTCTGCCTGGTAGAGCAGGCAGGAGAAGAAGGCCTGTATTTCGCAGTACACAATGTGTATGAAGCGGAGCAGGCCTTTTTTATGCTTTGGTGTCCGGGCCAATGCTGCAGTATGAACTCTGTTCCAGGTGGCAAAAACCTGGGGTATGAAGTTGATGGCAAGGGCCACAGCCAACGCTGGACTTGATTTTCCCAGGGATTCTTTTATCTCAAGGGGTGATGTGGTCTCGAAAATAATCTGTGCCGCAATTGCTGTGATAAGAAATCGTACTGTGTAGAGAAATCCTGCCGCAAGAGCATCTTTTATAGGCTGATTGAACACCCGGAACAGTATCATGAGACCTCCGATGATAAGGACAAACTTGACAGGCTTGAATGATGTCCTGCTGCATCCAGACATGATAAAAAGCGCTATGGTGACGGCAAGGCAGAGGGCAGTGCGTATCAGAAGAGATACGGTCAGCACAGAATCTGAAGTTTCGTACATTCCTCCTGCGAAGGTGATTATGCACAGTATGATGAGAAAAAGTATTTTCCATCTGGCATTCATACGGTGGAGGGGGGTGTTCCCCCTGCGGTAGGCGAACAGGATCATAGCCAGATCATCTCTTTTATAGACTTGTATGAAGTCATAGGATTTCTTATGCCCCAGCTCTCAAGGTCGGCTGCAAGGCCAGATTCCGGTGTGCCGTCAAATACCAGGTGCCCCTTGTCCAGCACCAGGAAACGGTCGGCCAGGGCCAGTACTTTCTCGAGCTCATGGGTCAGCACCAGCACAGTCTTGCCCTCTTCCTTCAGTTGCTTCATGATGCCGCATACCTGCTTTACCCCTGGCCAGTCCAGATTTGCAAAAGGCTCATCAAAGATGATGAGGGAGCGGTCCATGGCCAGTATGCCGGCTACTGCCAGTCGGCGCTTCTCGCCCCCGGAGAGGAGCCGTGCATAGGCATCCCGTTTATAGGTCAGACCTGTTTCTGACAGGACAGAATCAACCCTCTTTTTCACCTGTTCCTTTGTAAGGCCGCAGTTCTTGGCTCCGAAAGCTATGTCCTCCTCCGGTGTCTCCCCTAATATCTGGGAGTCGGCATCCTGGAACACCAGCCCCGCCTGGCAATCATGCAGCGTGATGGTGCCTTCCGAGGGCTCATCAAGACCGGCAATCAGGGACATAAGTACGCTCTTTCCGCTGCCGTTGGAACCTGCTATAACTGCGAACTCTCCCTTGCGTATGGAGAAGGAGATATCCTTAAGAGCCACAGTGCCGTCTGAGAAAGTCCTGCCTACACCTCTAACTTCCAGAGCTATATTCTCTTCCATCTCAATCCTGCTTAAGGTAGTTGTTTACAACAGGCCTGAACTTCTTGGTCAGCATGACCATGAGTATGATTTTCAGAATATTGCCTGGTATGAAGGGTATAAGCACCGCTGCCATGGTTTTCCCGAACTCATAGCCGGTAAGCTGCATAAAGCGTACAATGCCGCATGCAAAGAGCACGAATGTGGCAACCAAAGCCGCTATGGTGATGATTAAATAGGCTGCGGAAGTACCTGACTTTTTGCCTGCAGGAAGGAGGGCAGCCAATACAAGGCCGGCGGCCAGTGCTCCCAGCAGATAGCCCACAAGGAAACCGCCGGTAGGGCCGGCCAGAATAACCTGGATTCCGGCTTTGCCTGTGAATACAGGAA
>CADAEX010000170.1 GCA_902787125.1 uncultured Spirochaetaceae bacterium | reverse complement strand
CTGGTTGATGCGGGCGATGCGGTACAGGGGGATATAATCGGAGCACTCTCCAAAGGCGAAGATATCATAGGCATAATGAACATGACCGGATATGATGTGGCCATCCCCGGCAACCACGAGTTCGACTACGGAATGAAGCAGTTCCTGAGGCTCTCCACCCTGCTGGACTGCGGCTATATCGCCTCCAATTTCAGAGATCTCAAGACCGGGGAGCTGGTATTCCCCTCTTATAAAATCATCAAATACGGCAAGAAGAAAGTTGCCTATGTCAGCGTGACCACACCGGAGACCCTGACCCAGGTTTCCATATCAACATTCCATGATGCCGATGGAAAGCAGACTTACTCCTTTGACTGGGATGCCATAAGCCAGACCTTGTATCAGGATGTGCAGACTGCAATTGACCAGGCCCGCAAGGAAGGTGCCGATCACGTGATTCTGATCACCCATCTGGGAGAGAAGAAGAACAAGCGGGAGGAATGGACCTCCAATGCACTAGTTGCCAACATCCAGGGGGCTGACCTTGTTATCGACGGCCACACCCACTCCGTAATCCCTGCCTTGGTGGTAAAGGACAAGACAGGAAAAGAGGTGACCATAACCCAGACAGGAACCAAGCTTGCCCACCTGGGAAAAGCCACTGTTCATCCTTCCGGGGAGATCACTGTGGAGCTTTTGGACACTCTGGACGTGGCTCCTGATGAGAAGATAACAAACCTTATTGCAGATATCAGGAAGCAGCATGAGGAAAAGCTCGAGACCCCTTTGGGAACTGTCGATTTCCCGCTTCTGGCAAAGAACAGGGACGGCAGCTGGATTGTCCGCTCCAAGGAATCCAACCTAGCCGACTTTGTCTCCGATGCCTTCAGAGCAATCTACAATGCTGACATCGGCCTTATAAACGGCGGAGGACTCCGCACTAACATAGAACCGGGAACAATACGCTACAGGGATGCCCTGTCGGTGCTCCCCTTTGGAAACCAGCTCTGTGTGGTGGAGGTAAGCGGAAAGACTATCCTTGATGAACTTGAGTACGGAGTCCGAAATCTCCCTGCAAATTCGGGAGGAATTCTCCATGCCTCCGGGGTGACCTATACTCTCGACACCTCTATCCCATCATCTGCCCAGGTTGACATCACCGGGTTCTTCACCGGAGTGGCAGGTCCCTACAGGATAAGCGATATCAAGGTGAACGGAGTTCCTCTGGATCTGGATAAAAAATACATAGTGGTAGGTCTTGATTATTTCATCAAGAACAATGGTGGCGGTCATATCTTTGCCGGTGCCAAGCTTCTGCCTGTGGAGACAGGTACTGATTGTGAGGCTCTCGCTGAATATATACAGAAGATCGATAAAATCCCCTCTGAATACTCAGACCCCAAGGGTCAGGGAAGAATAAGGTTCAAGTGAGAGGCATCATGGAACAATATATTGTTACAGGAATGAGCTGCGCCGCCTGTCAGGCAAGAGTTGAGAAAGCTGTCTCCAAAGTGCCCGGGGTGGAAAGCTGCGCCGTAAGCCTCCTTACAAACTCCATGGGAGTGGAAGGAACTGCCTCTGCCGAAGATATCATCAAGGCGGTGGAGAATGCAGGCTATGGAGCAAAACCGAAGAAAGCATCCTCAAGCACCACAGCTTGTGACCCGTTAAATGACCCTTTAAATATGACCCAAAAAACTGACCTGATAAATCCGGATGAAGATGCCCTTAAGGACCGGGAGACCCCGGCTCTGAAACAGCGGCTAATTCTGTCTGCCTTCTTCCTGCTGGTGCTGATGTACATAACCATGGGGCACCACATGCTGCATCTGCCCCTACCCTCATTCCTGCACCACAACTACATAACTCTTGCTTTGATCCAGATGCTGCTGGCACTCACAGTGATGTTCATAAACAGAAAGTTCTTTACCAGCGGCTTCGGCTCACTGCGCCACGGTGCACCCAACATGGACACCCTGGTGGCCATGGGCTCGGCAGTATCCTTCGGATGGAGCCTGGCTGTCCTTTTCAAGATGTGCAGCCTTGTCACTGCCGCTGATATAGACCCTGACATATCAGAGCTCTACCACAGGCAGCTCTACTTCGAATCGGCTGCCATGATCCCTGCCCTCATCACAGTGGGCAAGATGCTGGAGGCCATGTCCAAGGGGCGCACTACAAACGCCCTCAAGAGCCTTATGAGGCTGGCCCCAAAGACAGCT
>CADAEX010000169.1 GCA_902787125.1 uncultured Spirochaetaceae bacterium | reverse complement strand
CAAGAGTGCCCCCGAGAGCTGGCCGGTGCGCTCTGCCATGCTGTAGTAGAAGCCAGCCTCGCAGAAGCACTGGTTGTTGTAGCACAGGAGACCGCAGTCAGTAAGGAAGTGGGCATCGTCAGGCACCAGGTCCGAGGCTGTCTTGAGCACCTCTGTTCCCCGGTCCACATCCCCTTTCTTGATAAGCACCATGGCTTTGTTATAAAGCACCCTTGCCCTTGTTGATGCCGGCACCTCAGGATCCGCACACAGGGAAAGAGCCTTGTTGCAGCACTCCAGGGCCTGTCCCCAGTTCTCGCTTTCCGAGCATTCGAAAGCCTGGTTGTTGAGAAGTGCTATCTGCTTTTTAACATCATCAGTCATCAGCTTTTTTCTCCTTGTAGAACCAATAGCATATAAAAGAAAGGATAAAACAAATTCCAGAGGCAAAGGCGCTCCGGTAGATTCCCACAGATTCCGGCTGTTTGGGCACAGTCACCATCATTTCGATGAAAGGTACAAAGCCGTCCCACACTAAGATCGCGGGGAGGATTGCGATGGACACAAGGAACGCCAGCTTGAGGAAGAAGCCTTGGATTCCGAAGAAGATGCCTCCGATTTTCTCCTTCGACTTTGCAGACACATAGGCGCTGATCTCGCTGAGCATTGCCTGGGGGAAGATGAAGGCTGCCCCTGCCACAGGTATTCCGCACAGAGTGAAGATCGCATAACCTGCATTCACCGGAAGCCCTTTCCCCAGCATACCCAGGGCGCGGCTCAGGAAGAACAGGGCAAGGAGCGATATGAGCATGGGAAGCCGGTAGCCGAACTTATAGGAAAATTTCTTCACCGGATAGAAGAAGAGAGCCGCAGTTCCGAAAAAGAGAGCTGACACTGGGGTTATCATGGCTGTGCTCTTGCCCATTATGTCCACCACAAAGTAGTTCATGGTTGCCCGGAGGATGTTGAATCCTATGAAGAAGAAAGTGAGACCGCCCAGATACCAGATGAATGGTTTTTCCCCGAAGATGATTTTGAGAGAGCCCTTAAGACTCTGGGCTGACTGCTGGCCACCTGAATATTTTTTCTCATCCACTCCGAAGGAGAGTACGAAAAGACCGATGAGGGCAAACAGCGACAGAATGATGACCATAAGCCTAAGTCCTCTCTCGTCGTCCCCCTTGCCAAGCGTTGTGATAAGGATGCCGGGGAGAATCATTGCTACAGCAGTATAAACCAGCCTGAACACTGCCTGCCATGTGGAAAGGTTGAGCCTGTCCTCCCTTGATGCGGATAGTTCCGGGATCAGAGCGTTGTATGGAGCACCGACTATTGTATAGAAGATGAAAAAAAGGCTTCCTATGGCAGCCAGATATGCAAAGGAGCCGAGACCGCCGGACTTAGGGGGGAAGAAGAAGCCTACAGCACTCAGAGCCAGAGGAACCGCACCCCAGGCAATAAAAGGAATGCGCCTCCCCCACCTTGTGTCAGTGCGGTCCGACCACCACCCCACCAGAGGGTCTGACACCATGTCCACAAACCTTGAGACAATAAGAGCAAGGGCAATGAACAGAGGGGACATGAATGCCTGGAAGCTGAACTTCTGGGGCGGCAGATAGTAGGTGAGCACCCACTGGGCAAATATCTGGTCAAATATTGCATAACTTACCCCAAGGCCATATATGACTTGAACTGAAAGTGGGATTTTCCCCGATGTCTTCATCTCCTGTTTCCTTTTATTCAAGTGTATCATATTCAGGCTCTTGACACAACAAACAATTTGGTTAACTATATTTTTAGAATGGTTAACGAAAAAGAATCTCTAAAGTCCCGAATCCTCAATATGCTCAGGAGCACTGACAGCATTGTCTCAGGTGTGGAGCTTTCCAATGGCACAGGGAGAAGCCGTGTGGCGGTCTGGAAAAGCATACAGGCCCTGCAGGAGGCTGGCTACGGCATAAGTGTAAGCAGGAAAGGCTACCGGCTGGAGAGCGACCTGGCCGACAGCATCTACCCTTGGGAATTCGGGGCCCACGAGGCCATGTTCACCCACTTCGCCTCCACAGGCAGCACCATGGCCGAGGCGAAGCGGATTGCAGAATCGGGGAAGGCCCAGCCGGGAGAGACCCATATAATAACTGCCGACGAGCAGACCCATGGAGTGGGCCAGAGCGGCAAGAGCTGGACCACCACCCGGGGCAGTCTGGCCTTCACAATCATTACTAAAAATAACCTGCCG
>CADAEX010000168.1 GCA_902787125.1 uncultured Spirochaetaceae bacterium | reverse complement strand
TTCTCCGTAAAAAATTTCCATCCTTATATATCTGACAGGAGTTTATATGAAAGCGGTTATTTTAGGAACAACAGGATATACAGGAATGATTCTGCTCAGGCTTCTGGCAGATCATCCTGATGTAGACGAGATTATTCCGGTATCTTCATCACGGTTCGGACAGCCGGCTGCATCGGTGGACCCGGGAATCGGAAAAGCAATAGAGAAGAAACTGGGATTGTGCAAAGGGAATCTGGTTACTCTGGAAGAGGCTATAGCCATGAAACCGGATGTAGTTTTCGCAGGGCTGCCTCACCTGGAGTCGGCCAAGATCTGCCAGCCTTTCTTCGGCAAGAGTGTGGTGATAGACCTTTCGGCAGACTTCCGTATAAAGGACCATAAGCTGTTTGCCCAGGCCTACGGCCAGGAGCCTCCATGCCCTGAATTTCTGCCCCAGAGTGTATATGGCCTCTGCGAGGTCTATGGAGACCAGATCAGGAAGGCCGACATAATTGCAAACCCGGGATGCTATCCAACCTGCACCAACCTGCACCCTGCTGCCGGTAATCCCGCTGGCAAAGGCAGGGCTCCTTAAAGGCAAGATTGTGGCCAACGCCCTCTCCGGCATCTCCGGCTCCGGCCGGAAGGCCAAAGTGCAGAGCCTTTTCTGCGAGCGGACCGAGAACACATGTGCATACCTGCCGGGCCAGACCCACCGGCACTTTACCGAGATACTGAGCCAGATCGCCGCCTTTGACAGCGGTCTTGACCTGTTCTTCACCCCACACCTTGTTCCTCTTAAACGGGGCATGGAGGTGACAACTGTAGTCGAACTGGCAAAGCCGGTGACCAACGACGAGGTGCTCCATATCTACCAGGATTTCTACGGCGACAGGCCTTTTGTGAACCTGGTTCCAGACACCCTGCCCGAGACCAAGAATGTGTGGGGCTCCAACAGGTGCGACATAAGCTGGCAGGTGCAGGGCAGCACCATACTGCTCTTCTCTGTCATCGACAACCTGGTCAAGGGTGCCTCCGGTCAGGCGGTGCAGAATATGAACATCCGCTTCGGCTTTAAAGAGACAGCAGGCCTTTCCCTGTACGGAGAGCTGTGATGAAGGATATAGTTGTAGTAAAGACCGGAGGCAAGGCAGCCTCTGATATGGCAGCCATGGAAGCCCTCTTCCGGGAGATGCAGAAGCTTTCCTCCCAGTATGCCTTCATACTGGTGCATGGCGGCGGGGCAGAGCTTTCCCGCATAAGCAAGGTGTTCAACCTGGAGCCTGTGTTCAAGGACGGAGTGCGGCTTACCACCCCGCCTGAGATGGAGATCGCAGATATGGTGCTGGCCGGGAAGATGAACAAGCTTTTAGTGCGCTTGGGCAACACCACAGGATGCAAGGCAGTGGGCCTTTCCGGCTGCGACGGCAGCATATTCACCGGCAAAGCTGTGAGCGATGTCTCTCACACCGGGAAAGTGACCGAAGTTGATGCCTCACTCCTTACTCTGCTCCTTGAGAACGGCTATCTGCCGGTTGTTTCCTCAGCCTCTATGGAGAAGGGGGGAAAGGCCCTGAACATAAATGCGGACGAGGCTGCTCTGGCTGTATCTGAGGCCATGAAGGCGGCCAAGCTTTTCTTCATCTCCGATATACCTGGAGTTCTTAAGGATGGAAAGGTCATCACACTGCTTACAGAGACACAGTCAAATGATGAGATCAAAGCCGGTGTCATCTCCGGAGGAATGATTCCAAAGGTGACATCCTCTATCAAAGCTTTGAAAAATGGTGTAAAAGAGATATGTATCGGCGAATATAAGAGTTTCGGCGATCTTGAGAAGACTATAGAAAGAAAGATCGGGACCAGCATGGTCCTTTGACAGAACAAGGAGAATACATGATACCTAAAAGCACTGTATACAATGCCCCTTACCCACGGAGCTACGGCAACGAGTTCACTCTCTTCGACCATGGCAAGGGCTGCTATATATGGGATGTGGAGGGAAAGAAGTATCTGGACTTCGGCTCTGGAATTGCAGTGAATACCCTTGGCTACGGCCGGGAGGATCTGGCAAAGACAGCCTACGACCAGATGAAGAAAATCATCCACACCTCCAACCTCTATACATCAGAAGCAACACTTCTAGTGGCAGACAAGCTTACAACATTCGGCAACTTTGCCGCAGTCCATTTCGGAAACAGCGGTACCGAGGCCAATGAGGCTGCAATCAAGTTTGCACGGCTTTATGCAAAGAGGAAAAAGGGAGAAGGACACCACAAGATCATCGCCTTTGAGAATGCATTCCACGGGCGCACAGTGGGAGCTCTCTCCTGCACATACAACCCTCATTACAAGGATGACTGCCAGCCTCTTATGCCTGGTGTCGAGTTCCTTCCATACAATGATGTGGAGACTCTTAAGAAGACTGTGGACGGCACCTATGCTGCCATCATCGTGGAGGTGATCCAGGGGGAGGGCGGCCTCAAGTGCATGACCAAGGATTTTGCCAAAGCCCTCAATGAAGTGTGTACACAGCAGGATGTCATCCTGATTGCCGATGAGGTGCAGACCGGTCTTACAAGGACTGGCTATCCATTCGCCTCCGGCCTTGTGGATCTGAATCCGGATATCATCACATTGGCAAAGCCGCTGGCTGGTGGTCTGCCCCTTTCTGCAACCCTCATCCCGATGAAGATAAATGAGATTCTGCAGCCCGGTGACCACGGCTCCACCTTCGGCGGAAACCCTGTGGCATGCGCAGTTGCAAACCTTATGCT
>CADAEX010000167.1 GCA_902787125.1 uncultured Spirochaetaceae bacterium | reverse complement strand
AGGGCATAGTAGGCCAATGTTGCGGCATTGAAGCCTTTTGCAGAGTAAGCTTTGTACTCTTTCTTGGAAGAAGTTTCACTCTTGTTAAGGAAAATACCTACCACACCGCACTCATCATGCAGCTTGTCTTCTTCAAAATCGGTATAGCACATAGTCAGAATTCCACCTTTCCGCCATTAACTGCGGCATCAGATTTCAGCTTGCTGCGGAACTGCAGAAGTTTTTCTTTTATTTCAGGATATTTGATCCCCAGAATCTCCAGGGCTAAGTATGCTGCGTTCTTTGCATTGTTGATTCCCACGCTGGCCACCGGAATCTGCGGCGGCATCTGCACTGTGGAAAGAAGGGCGTCCATACCTCCCAGGCCATTGCTCTTGCCCGGGGTCACGCACTCAAGGGGAACACCCACCACAGGAAGCACTGTATGGCCTGCAATCACCCCTGGAAGGGCAGCGGAAAGGCCTGCTCCTGCAATAATCACCTCGCATCCATCCTTCTCGGTCTGCTCCAGGGTTTTTATAAGAAGATCCCCAGCTCTATGGGCAGAGATTGCGTAGGCACTATATTCAACGCCGAACTCGCTTAGAACGTCGGCTGCTTTCTTCATGGTTTCGGTATCAGATTTTGATCCAAAGAATATTGCAACTCTCATAACTTATTTTAACATAAATAGGGAAAGCTTGACAATTAGGAAAGGGTATAGACTTGCGGAAGAGGGGCTAAAATGTTAAAATTTATGCAGGAGAGAAAAATGAAGAAAATTATCAGCGGCAAGGTCCGCGAAGTATATGATCTGGAAGACGGAAGAATGGTCATTGTCACAACAGACCGCCTTTCTGCCTTTGATGTTATCCTGCCACGGCTTATCCCGGACAAGGGAAGGGTTCTCAATGCACTGTCCAACTTCTGGTTTGATATGACCGGAGATATCGTGAAGAACCACATGATCTCATCAGACCTCAAGGATATGCCGGCTGAGTTCCAGAAGCCTGAGTACGAGGGACGTACAATCCTGGTGAAGAAGCTCAAGATGATTCCTTACGAGGTCATTGTCCGGGGCTATATGTTCGGCAGCATGTGGGAAGCCTACAAGAAGGGAGAGCCTTTCCTGGGCCACAAGTTCGACAAGACATATCAGCAGGCCGAGAAGCTGGCCGAGCCTATCGTGACACCTTCTACCAAGGCCGAGTTCGGAAGCCACGATATCAACGTGACACTCCAGTATATGAAGGATGACCTGGGAGAAAAGCTGGGAACCCAGATAGAGAAGGCAGCCATCGCAGTCTATAAACGGTGTTATGACCATGCCTACAAGAATGGCATAATAATTGCAGACACCAAGTTTGAGTTCGGACTGGACGAGAATGGAGAGCTGGTACTGGCAGATGAGGTGCTGACCCCAGACTCAAGCCGCTTCTGGAACAGGGACACCTACAAGGTGGGGACAAACCCTGCAAGCTTCGACAAGCAGTTTGTCCGGGACTGGCTCAAGGCCAACAACCTGGCGGGAGATCCAAATATCAAGACTCTGCCGGATGACGTGGTTGACAAGACTGCAGCACTCTACAAGGAATGCCAGGACAGAATCTGCAGATAAAAGCTATTCATGCCACTCTGAACTTGTTTCAGAGTGACAACCTATGATACTCCTTTCCATCCAGGTCCTTCCATTGGAAAATGCCATCCTCCAGTATCATATAGCTGTGGAAGCTTCCATTCTTTGGTATTGAGGTTGAGCCTGGATTCAGGTACAGGTTGTCATCTCCGAACTTTTCCCAGGCCGGAATGTGGGTGTGGCCATGGAGCAGGATATCTCCTTTCTGCAGCGGCGGCGGAGTCTTGGTGTTGAACCTGTGTCCATGGGTCACATAGATAAGCCTTTTGTCCAAAGGAAGAATGCAGTAGTCTGCCATGATGGGGAACTCCAGCACCATCTGATCCACCTCGGTATCGCAGTTTCCCCGGACACAGAAAATCTCCTTCTTCATGCTGTTCAGAAGGGCAATCACTTCCTTGGGAGCATATTCTTTTGGCAGGTCGTTCCGTGGCCCGTGGTACAGGATATCGCCCAAAAGCAGCATCCTGTCGGCTTCCTCGGCTCTGTATGCCTCTATCATCTTCCTGCAGTAGTATGCAGAGCCATGTATGTCCGATGCGATAAATAACTTCATAATGCTATTTTAGACACAATTACAATTTTTTTTAAAGTTTTTTCTCGAAAATTGAAGCAAAATGAACTTTTTTTGTGTTTATA
>CADAEX010000166.1 GCA_902787125.1 uncultured Spirochaetaceae bacterium | reverse complement strand
AGCTACTGTCATTGTCATAGAGCACGACCTGGATGTGATACGCAATGCCGACTACATAATAGACATGGGCCCAGGAGGCGGAGAAGAGGGAGGACGCATTGTAGCCTGCGGTACCCCTGCTGATATCAAAGCCTGCAGAGAAAGCATCACCGGAAGGTTTCTCTGATGAAACTGAAAGCATTCAAGGCCGCATTCCCATACACCATCCCTATCTTCGCAGGATTCTGGTTCCTGGGGCTCACCTATGGCATCTACATGAATGTATTGGGCTTCAGCTTTGTCTACCCGATGATGATGAGCCTGGTCATATTCGGCGGCTCCCTTGAGTTTGTGGCAGCACAGATGCTCTTATCTGCCTTCGCACCGCTTCAGACCTTACTTGTGGCCCTGCTGATACAAGCCCGGCATCTGTTCTATGGAATCTCCATGCTTGATATATACAATAACACAGGCTGGAAGAAATACTACCTTATCTACGGGATGTGCGATGAGAGCTTCTCCATCAATTATACAGTCCAGGTTCCTGATGGAGTGGACAAGGGATGGTTCATGTTCTTTGTCACCCTGCTCAACCAGCTCTACTGGGTTACAGGCTCCACCATAGGGGGTCTTCTGGGCTCCCTTATAACTTTCAATACCCAGGGTCTTGAGTTTGTCATGACTGCCCTGTTTGTCGTCATATTCCTGGAACAGTGGCTCAAGGAGAAACAGAACTATACTGCACTGTTCGGAGTGCTCTCAGCAGTGGTCTGCCGGCTTATCTTCGGCTCCAGTTCCTTCATAATTCCCACAATGGTATGCATCCTGTTCCTTTGCACAGTGTTCAGGAAACCCATTGAGCATGCAGGAGAAAAAGAATGACACTGACTCAGCAGATCATCACCATAGCACTGTGCACCGCTGGAACTGTACTGACCAGGGCTCTCCCCTTCCTTGTATTCACCCCGGGCAAGGCAGTTCCTCCATTTGTCCGCCATCTTGGAAAAGCACTGCCTGTGGCTGTATTCGGCATGCTTGTTGTCTACTGTCTTAAGGATGTCTCTGTCATGACAGGAAACCACGGTCTGCCGGAACTTTTCGCCCTGGATGTCACTATCGGCCTCCATCTCTGGAGACGGCAGATGCTTCTTTCCATTGCGGCAGGAACCTTGTGCTACATGATCCTTGTCCAGTTTGTATTCTAAAAGTGATTCCATAAAAAAACACCCCTGCCAGATAAACAGCAGGGGTATTTCTATTGGTTATTTTTTATTATTTATGCAAGTGCAGAAAGCATCTGTGCCAGAACTTCTGGTACGCTCTTGCTTCCGTCAAGTGTCACATACTTGAAACCGTCTTTTGCAGCGCGGTTCTTGAAGTAGTATGCAGAAGCCAGAGTTCCGTTCTCTGTGTTGTAGTAAATGTCGTGGCGCTTTGTGATAGCTGCCTCGTCCTGGTCATCATTTCTTGCAGAGAGTGCTCCGCCGCATACACGGCACTTGTCTCCGTTAGGTTTGATTGCGTCGATGTAGATGTTGTTAGGATGGTTGTTGTCGTTGGCGCAGAGTCTTCTTCCCATGATTCTGTTCTTTGCTGTCTGTCTGTCAAGAAGAATCTCAACTACGTAATCCAGCTTGATGCCTTTTGCCTTGAGAGCCTCGTCCAGCTTCTCTGCCTGAACCTTGTTCCGTGGGAAACCGTCCAGGAGCCAGCCGCCCTTGCAGTCATCTCTCTGAAGTCTGTCCAGGATCATCGGGATTGTGATGTCATCTGGAACCAGGTCGCCTCTGTCGATATAAGCTTTTGCAGCCTTTCCCAGCTCTGTGCCGCCCTTGATGTTCTCTCTGAAGATAGCACCGGACTCGATGTGTGCAACTGGGTATTTCTCCTTTATCTTTGCGCCAAGTGTTCCCTTGCCGCTTCCGTTAGGTCCGAAAATAAGAATATTCATCTTAGACTCCTTAATTATTTTTTTCCATTATATCGGATTTTTTCTCAAGATTAAAGTACCTTTGCCGGGCAAATTCGCACTTTTCCTTTTCCCCCAGCACCTCGTAGGTGTCGGCCAGGTTGTACCAGGCATCAAGACTGCCCGAGTCCGCCACCACGGCCCGCTCAAAATATTCACATGCCTTCTCGTATTCCCCGTTGGTGAAGTTGAGCACTCCTATGTTGTTCAAGAGTGCCCCCGAGAGCTGGCCGGTGCGCTCTGCCATGCTGTAGTAGAAGCCAGCCTCGCAGAAGCACTGGTTGTTGTAGCACAGGAGACCGCAGTC
>CADAEX010000165.1 GCA_902787125.1 uncultured Spirochaetaceae bacterium | reverse complement strand
CCAAACCAGCAGCACCGGCAGGCCGCAGCTTCTCAAATCTCTTAAAGGACAAGCCTGATGTGGTCAGCTTCCAGCCAAGCCCCGAATACAAGGGGGATTTCCGCTATCTGGGACAGATCTTCGACAGCTTCCTCCTCTGCGAGCGGGAGGATTCCCTATACATCATAGACCAGCATGCAAGCCAGGAGCGGTTCTATTTCGACCTGTTCCTCAGCAGCAGGCCCGAGGTGCATCAGCTCCTGATCCCATACAACATCGAGTGCGAGAGCCAGGTGAAGGAACTCATAGAGAAGCAGCTGGACAAGTATGCGGAGATAGGAATCATCATAAAGAAGGATGAGACCGGCCAGCTCTACATCGATGCCATGCCCTCTTCCTTCTTCGAGCTTAAGAATGATGTGCTGAACCTTCTGGTGACCCAGACTGGGGACTTCGAGAACATAAAGACAGAGCTCTATGCCCGGGCCGCCTGCAAGAAGGCCTTCAAGGCGGGAGATGCAATAGACTACGACAAGGCCATCGACCTTATAAAGAAGGTGTTTGCAATGCCTATGCCAAGGTGTCCTCACGGCAGGCCCCTCTATTACCAGCTTACCAAGGATAAGCTCTACCAGCTTCTGGAACGGACAGTATGACAAAGACCATCCCCCTTTCCGGCCATATAGACAGCACAAACTCTGCCCAGTGTGAAAATGACATACTGCAGGCAATCGGCAGCGGTATGCCCGGCACCATTGTCCTTGACGCAGAGAAGCTTGAATACATATCCAGCGCTGGACTCCGTATCCTGCTCCGCCTGGCACAGAAATACAAAGATGTGCAGGTTATCAACGCCCAGCCCGCTGTCTACGAGATATTCGACATGACCGGGTTTGTGGAGATCCTCAAGGTGCAGAAGGCCCTGAGGAAGATAAGCATAGAGGGATGCAAAGAGCTGGGACGGGGTGCCCATGGCGCAGTATACCGCATTGCTCCGGACACCATTGTGAAGGTCTACAACAAAGGGACTGCAATGGAGACGGTGGACAGGGAGCGGGAGCTTTCCCGGAAGGCCTTTGTCAAAGGGGTTCCCACCGCCATACCCTACGACATAGTCATGGTGGGGGACCAGTACGGTGCAGTCTTCGAGCTTATAAATGCAGAAATGTCATCGGAATATGTGAACCGTGGTCAGAGGGAGCTGGATGACTTCATAGAGAAATCGGTGGCTCTGATAAAGCAGATCCATTCAATCCAGATGAAGCCCGGGGAACTGCCTGACATGAAGGAAAAGACATTATCCTGGGCTCAAGGAATAAAAGATTATTTCTCCCAGGAGATATATGGAAAGCTTATAAAGGCCATAAATGATGTGCCGGACAGCCTAAGCCTGCTCCATGCCGACACTCACCTGAAGAACTTCCTGATCTGCGACGGCGAGCCTATGCTCATAGATATGGACACAATCTGCACAGGAGACCCCATCTTCGAGCTGGCCACCCTGTACAACTCCTACAAGGAGTTCCCGGACATAGACCCCAACGCTGCCGCCTTCTTAGGCATTTCTGTGGAGACTGCCAGCTACATCTGGGATAAAAGCCTCAGACTGTACCTGGGCACCGAAGACCAGGCAATACTTAAGGAGACAGCACAAAAGGCCCAGCTTTTAGGCTGTGTGCGCATCATCAGCTACATGAGCAGGCAGATAGATACTTTCCCTCCTGCCCGGCATGTGATAGAGCGCTGCTGCCAGGATATTGCAAAACTGGTTTAGAACTCTACTACTTTTGGTGGTGCTGTGAAGGTGGAGAACACAGCCTTGGCATCCTTGAAATAGAGCACCTGTGTGTTGTCATCGTCAGCAGCATAAATAGATTTGAGCTCAGGGAAATGCTTAAGCATGTCTATCTTAGGCTCAATACGGTCGTCGTTGACCAGTATGCCGGACAGTCTTAACCATGTAGTGCCGTCAAAGCAGGAAAGCTCCACCTTGGGATCAGCTGAAATCTGCTTGGATACGGGCTTTACCTTCCCTGTCTGGATATAGAGCTTTCCATCGAAGATATTGATGGTGCCGAAGGGTCTTACCCGGGGCTGATCCCCTTCCACTGTGGCCAGGTAATATACACCGCACTTCTTTATGAATTCATAAACTGACTTCATATTGTCCTCCTTTATCCGGCTTACACGTCATATCTTTTGCATTTTTCAGCAGAAATCAGGTTTATATGCCGAAACAGGGGCATATATTTTTATGACAAACAGAATAACAATTTTCACCGCCTGCAACCTTGTCCAGCTCCTTGCTGTCAAGCTCAAAATCCTCAAGCTCGTCAAGGTAT
>CADAEX010000164.1 GCA_902787125.1 uncultured Spirochaetaceae bacterium | reverse complement strand
AAAAATTTCATAAAAAAACACTATTTGTTGAAAATTCAACATATTTTTTATTCATCATATAGTAAAAAGGTGATGAGGTCAAGAAAATGAAACGGAAGATAATCAGAATAGATGAGAATAAATGCAATGGATGCGGCATCTGTGCCAATGCTTGCCATGAGGGAGCCATTGAAATAATTGATGGGAAAGCAAAGCTGGTGCGGGAGAACTTCTGCGACGGCATGGGTGACTGCCTGCCGGGCTGCCCCACCGGCGCCATAACTTTTGAGGAACGGGAAGCGCCCCAATATGTATCACGGCTTGAGCAGTGGCCCTGCCAGATAAAGTTGGTGCCGGTGAATGCCCCCTTCTTTGACGGTTCAAAGCTGTTGGTTGCTGCTGACTGCACAGCTTATGCATATGCAAATATTCATGAAGAATTTATGAAAGGTAAAATCACAATCATCGGATGCCCTAAGCTGGATGGTATTGATTATTCAGAAAAACTTACTGCAATACTTGCAGAAAACAATATAAGGGAAGTTGTTATAGTCCGCATGGAGGTACCCTGTTGCGGCGGTCTTCAAAGGGCAGCAGAAAATGCAATTAAGACAAGCGGCAAGTTCATTCCATGGCATGTTGTGACAATTTCCAGAGATGGAAAAATACTTGAATAAAAAGGAGATGAAAATGGATACTAGAATGTTTTGTTTTCAGTGTGAACAGACAGCTATGTGCAAAGGCTGCACAGGAATGGCCGGGGTATGCGGGAAAAAGTCTGATACTGCAGCTGCACAGGACAGACTTACCGGCACTTTGGTGGGAATAGGAACTGCTGCAAAAAAAAAACCGGAGAAAATCTCATCAGAACTTTATAAACTGATTATAAGCGGGTTGTTCACAACAGTGACAAATGTCAACTTCAACAACAATACTATAGCAGCTTTGAATTCAAAGATTGAGGCAGAAGCTCTGAAAGCTGGAATCCAGTTCACTGCATATGACATGAATGAAGTATGGAATGCCCAGGAGGATATCAGATCTCTGAAATCCCTAATTCTGTTCGGTATACGGGGCATGGCTGCCTACGCATACCATGCTTCTGTACTTGGATACCATGACAAGACGGTAGAAGCATTCTTCCTACAGGCCCTGGCTGACATAGGCAGCAATTCCTATGGTCTTGCAGAACTGCTTCCAGCTGTTCTTGAAGTAGGCGAAAAAAACTTAAGCTGCATGGCTCTTCTGGACAAGGCTAACACAGAGACTTATGGTCATCCTGTTCCAACAGAAGTTAAACTCAAGGTGGAGAAAGGACCATTTATCATTATTACAGGCCATGACCTCTACGACCTCAGGCAGCTTCTGGAGCAGACAAAAGATAAAGGCATCAATATCTATACCCATGGGGAGATGCTTCCTGCCCACGGATATCCAGAACTTAAAAAGTATACCCACCTTAAAGGAAACTTTGGAACAGCTTGGCAGAACCAGCAGAAGGAATTTGCAAATGTTCCTGCCCCAATCCTCTTTACCACCAACTGTCTTATGCCTCCACGGCCAAGCTATGCAGACCGGGTGTTCACAACAGAACTGGTATCCTATCCAGATATTGTTCATATTGGCGAGGACAAGGATTTTACCCCGGTAATCCAGAAAGCTATGGAACTGGGAGGATACAAAGAAGATACACAGTTCACTGGAATTAACGGCGGCAAGAGCGTAATGACAGGATTTGCAAGGAATACAGTTCTTTCTGTTGCAGACAAAGTCATTGAAGGGGTAAAGAGCGGTGCTATAAAGCATTTCTTCCTGGTAGGAGGCTGCGATGGAGCAAAAGCTGGACGCAACTACTACACAGAGTTTGTCAAGAAGACACCAGCAGATACAATTATACTTACACTGGCCTGTGGCAAACTCAGATTCAACGACCTTGACCTGGGGAACATCGGTGGAATTCCTAGAATTCTGGATATGGGACAGTGCAACGATGCCTACAGCGCAATTCAGGTGGCAGTTGCCCTCTCCAAGGCTTTCGGCTGCACAGTAAACAGTCTGCCCCTCTCCATGGTACTCTCCTGGTATGAGCAGAAAGCTGTATGTATCCTTCTTACTCTGCTTCATCTTGGCATAAGGAATATTCTGCTTGGACCATCCCTTCCTGCATTCATATCCCCCAATGTGCTCAAGGTTCTGATAGAGAACTATAACATCGGTCTTATAAGTACTCCGGAGGAAGATTTGAAGAAAATTCTGGGCTAAGCAGTTGCAAACTGGGCTTTTCTACAGTACAATCAGAGTGTTCAGGAGGGAACTATGTACTATACAATGGAGATTGCAGGTGTAA
>CADAEX010000163.1 GCA_902787125.1 uncultured Spirochaetaceae bacterium | reverse complement strand
AGTTCAGCTTGCCTCCTGTGACATTGAAACAGAAGCTGTAGTGGCATGGAGGCAGCAGGCTCTCTGCCGCATTTGCCGGATGCCATGCGCTTACCACCAGCCGTCTGAGGGATGGTGACTCAGGATTCTTCTTGATTTCCTTAAGTGAGTCGATGACGTACTGAATCTGGTCAAAGGTCTTCTGCCCTGTCACCGGATCTGTGGTAACCCACTTTGTGGCCCACTTCTCCCCCGGAAGCCCCTGCTCAGGAACCGGGAACCGGCGCCAGAACCGGCCGTAGGCTGTCTCCAGGTGACCTTCCTCGTCAGCCCATGCATCCCAGATCTTGGTATGCTGACGGAGGTTGCGGATATGCTCCTCGCCCGAAAGATACCAGAAAAGCTCCTGGAGCATGGATTTGAAATAAACCTTCTTTGTAGTCAGCAGCGGATATCCCTCTGCCAGGTTGACTTTGTAGAACACTCCAAAGCAGCTTAAGGTGGCCACTCCGGTCCGGTTCACCTTCCGCTGGCCGTTCTCCAGCACATATTTAACTAAATCAAGATATTGTTTCATAATTATTTTATTATATATGGGTAATAGGTTTTTCGCAATAGCAGAAACTTTTTTGCCAAATTCTGTTTTTTGAGGTATAATATAAATATGCAGGCAGTTCAGGCAACCAATCTGGCAATGGGCCAGAACCAGAATATGACTCTTGGAATGAAGCTTGCACCTCAGATGCGGCTTATGATGAGATACCTTGCCATGCCTGTGCTGGAACTCCGGGATGAGATTAAGAACAAGCTGGATGAGAACCCAGCCCTGGAAGAGACAAACAGCCCGGAAATCCTTCTCAGCAGCCTGGAAGAAAAACACCCAAAGGACGATATTCCCACCGACTGGGACGAGGAGGGAGCCGACCGGAAACAGAAGTTCCTGGAGAACACCCTTACCCAGAAGGAGTCGCTGCAGGATCATTTATTGATGCAGCTGGGGATGCAGAAAAACATTGACAAAGCCATAACAGACGTAGCTGAGATACTTGTTCAAAATCTGAACAACGATGGTTTTCTGGAACTTCCGCTCAAAGAGGCAGTGCCTGATGCTGATGATGAAACCCTTCAGAAGGCGGCAAGCCTGGTGCAGATGCTGGATCCCCAGGGAACCTGTGTCGCGGATTATAAAGAATCCCTGGCAGTGCAGGCCTCTCTTCAGGATGCCCCGGAGAACACCGAGAAAGTAATAACAGAACACCTGGAAGAGCTGGAGAAGGAGCAGTATAAAAAAATTGCCAACACCCTGCACATCACAGAAAAAGAGGTGGTGGAGATCAGGGATTTCATCAAGACTCTGAATCCATTCCCCGGAAGAGCATACGCCATTGTGCCAGACCAGTCTGTGATTCCATCCTTTACAATAACAGCAAAGAATGGGGAGCTTGAGGTATATATGAATGACCTGGCAGTACCTGAGCTTCAGATCAGCCCAAGCTTCAAGGAGCTGGATGAATCCCCCGATGCAGATGCAGAGTCAAAAAAATTCGTCCATGACAAAGTGCAGGATGCCCAGAGTTTCATAAGTATGCTTGATATGCGCAAGGAGACCTTGAACAAGGCAGCCGAGGCCATAATCAAGTGTCAGAAGGAGTTCTTCCTTAAAGGGCCGAAATATCTTAAGCCCCTTACCCAGCGGGAATTCGCAAAGATCATCAAGGTCAGCGAGTCCACCGTATCCAGGATTGCAAACTCAAAATATGTACAGACTGACTGGGGCTTCTACTCCTTCAGCTATTTCTTCCCCTCCCAGGGAGAAAGCGTGCTGGAAATCATAAAAGAGATTATAGAGACAAATAAAGAAAAACACCTTTCCGACCAGCAGATATCAGATATGCTCAAGGAAAGGGGAATAAACATGGCCAGACGTACAGTTTCAAAATATAAATCATTAATCAGGAGGCAAGTATGAATTTTGAAATCAGAGGAATCCATTATGAAGTTTCTGACAAGACCAGAGAGCAGATTGAGAAGAAGTTCAAACGTCTTGCGACTGCCGAGGACACACTGACATTCCTGGAAATCACTGTCGAGCGGGCAAACGGTATGTACACCCTTAAGAGCAACTTTGCATTCAAATGGGGTGGCGATGCTTATATCGAGACCACAAACGGGGATCTCTATGACGCCATCGACCAGCTGACAGAAAAGGTAAAGACAAAGATTGTGAAAGAGAAAGAGAAGATGCAGGAAAAATCCATCTGATTTCCAACTCTTCCCTTTTGTTCTTACATGGTATAAAATAGTTCTGGTATGAAGAGCTTGATCTGGACCTGAAGGAAAATGATGCTCTCTCGCTTAAATGCGTTGCAGGCCGTCAGGGGCTGGGGAACGAGATAACTGTCTCTTTCCTGGACAGACCCGGCCTGGCTCTGGTGGGGTTCTTTGACAATTTCACCTATCAGCGTATCCAGATCTTCGGAATCAGAGAGTCCAACTTCATGGAGAAGATGGAAAAGGAGCAGAACTTTGACTTCCAGAACATAGAAAAATTCTTTTCATACCAGATTCCATGCTGCATTTTCTCCACCGGGCTTCAGCCTGGCGAGAAAATAAAAGCTATAGCCTCCAAAGCCAACTGCCCACTTCTGGTGACACCTCTTTCCACCACCGAGCTGACACGGCGGCTGGCCCGTATCCTGGGAGCTGTATTTGCCCCTAAGCAACTTATCTACGGCGACCTAGTGGAGGTATACGGAGTGGGAATCCTTATCCAAGGAAAAAGCGGCGTAGGAAAGAGCGAGACTGCCCTTGAGCTTATAGAGCGGGGCCACCGCCTTATTGCCGACGATGTGGTGGAGATCAGGAACCTCTATGGCAACAGCCTGGTAGGACGGGGCGGCAATCAGCAGCTTGCACACCACATGGAGATCCGGGGGCTGGGAATCATCAATATTTCTCACCTGTATGGAATCGGCGCAGTCAGGGACCAGAAGGAGATCCAGCTGGTTGTGAACCTGGAGGAATGGGATAACGATAAGGAGTACAACAGGCTGGGAACCGACGAGAACACCACTGAGATTCTGGGCGTGCAGATCCCTTCCCTCACCATACCGGTAAAGCC
>CADAEX010000162.1 GCA_902787125.1 uncultured Spirochaetaceae bacterium | reverse complement strand
AGAGATAGAGGTTGTCGTCTTTCACTTCGGCAAATGTGATGCCCTGGGAGCCTTCCACAATGTTTGCCGCATCCTGTCCTGTTGCAAGATAGAAGGCCAAAAGCATGTTGGCATAATGGGCGTTGGCGCTCCTTAAGCTTCCTGCAAGGATTGAACCTAAAAGATTCTTCTTTGTGTTTATCTCTGCAATCTTCTCCGGTGTTGTGTGGAGATATTCCTCACAGATACCGCGGGAGATTGTGATTTCTGCTGTCACACTGCGGCCCCGGCCCAGTATGCCGTTTACCGCCGACACCTTCTTGTCGCAGCAGTAGTTGCCTGAGATGGAGCAGTAGGAGAGCTCTGGATACTTCTCCAGAATATAGCCGAAGAGCTTGTCTGCCGCATTTGTCACCATGTTGTGGCCCGATGCGTCACCGGTGAAGAACTCAAGCCGGTGAAGAACTCAAGCCGCAGGTAGATGAGGTTTGCCGCGATCTGCCAGTTGATGTCCAGCAGCTGGGCGATGTGGGAGCTTTCTGCCACCACCTTCTGGAGCTCTTCCTTTGAGCCGGCTATATTCCTGGCGGCGGCCAGGGCTTTTGACGAGTCCGGGGCCTCCAGTATGATGCTCCGGGTCATGCGGCTGTCCAGGATTGTGGTGTTTATGCCTCCTGACTGGAGGCTGACCTTTGCACCCCGGCCCACCGAGAACCAGAGGGGTGTCTCCAGTGTGGCCAGCGGTACAGAGATATCTCCTTCCACAGCCCCTTTTATTCTTATGGGTCCTACATTCCTCATAGGTATTTCAGCATGTTTAGACACAGTCAACTCCTTACAGCAGCTCTTTCCTGCCAGCTTTCTCTATCTGGGAACGGACTTCCTTCACCTTCTGGGAGGAACCTTTCCTGCAGATCAATGCCTTTCCGTTCTTTATCACAACAGTTATATCATCCACATCGCACAGCGCCACCGGAATGTCGGAGAACACAGTGGTGTTCCTGCATCCGGTCTGGTATACATCCTTCTGCTCCTGTCCTGCCAGAAGAGTCTCGAACTGGTCCCAGCTGCCTATGTCGTTCCAGTCAAAGTCGGCAGAGACCACAGCAGAGAGGGAGCTTTTCTCCATGACTGCATAGTCTATGGAATTGGATGGTGACTTCTTATATGCCTCTGCCACCTCAGGGGTGTCCATGAGCACCTGGATGCCATCTTTTGTATATTCTCCAGTGGTCTTAACAGTACCGATGGCATCGGTCATAGCCTTTGAATGCTGAGCCAGCTGGCTCCAGTAGGTGTTTCCAGTGAAACAGAACATGCCGGAGTTCCACAGATACTTTCCGTCAGCCAGGAATTTCTTTGCAGTCTCCATGTCAGGCTTCTCCCGGAAGGATTTAACGATATAGCCGGTCTTCTCAGCCTCTCCCTGCTCGATATAGCCGTAGCCGGTCTCGGGGTAGAGGGGCTGGATTCCGAATGTCACAAGATGACCTGCCCGGGAAAGGACATCTGCCTTCTCCACACAGGCTTTGAACTTGTCAATGTTCTCTATCATATGGTCTGCAGGAAGCACTAAAAGGGAGGAATCTGCTTTCCCCATCAGCTCCAGGGCCCGTACTGCAATGCCGATAGCCGGTGCTGTGTTCCGTGCCTCAGGCTCCGGGATTATGGCAATCTTTCCAGTGGAGGCAAAGGGAGTGCACTCTCTTATAAGGTTGTCCATCTGGCTCTTGAGGGAGATTATGTAGATCTTTCCCGCCGGATTCAGGGCAAGGGAGCGCTTTATGGTAAGTGCCAGAAGGGAATCATCTCCTTTCACTTTTATATATTGTTTCGGAAACCTTGAGAGGGATGCAGGCCACAGCCGTGTTCCCGAGCCCCCTGCAAGTATCAGTATGTCATCAATCATAATTCATTATCCTATCAATATCTCTAATATGCAAGTCTATTATATTGCAAATTTATTTTATACGCTATATATTTAATTATTCTTTATTGATATTTTGGAGGATATTTTGTACAACCCGGTAGATCCTAAAGTTGATTTTCCTAAGATGGAGGAAGGAGTCCTTAAATTCTGGGAAGAGAATGATATTTTCAAGAAGTCTATGAAACAGAGGGAAGGAGCCAGCGAATATGTGTTCTATGACGGCCCTCCGTTTGCAACCGGACTTCCGCACTTCGGACACTTTGTTCCTGGTACTATCAAAGATATTTATCCACGCTATATGACCATGAAGGGAAAGCTGGTGGACCGCCGCTTTGGCTGGGACTGCCACGGACTTCCTGTAGAATACGAGATGGAGAAGGAGCTCAAGATCTCCGGTAAGAAGGAGATTGAGGACTACGGCATTGCAAAGTTCAACGAGGCATGCCGCTCTATCGTGCTCCGCTATACCAGCGAATGGCGCAAGACTGTGACCCGTATGGGCCGCTGGGTCGATTTCGACAACGACTACAAGACCATGAACCCTGACTACATGGAGTCCATCTGGTGGGTAGTGAAGCAGCTGTGGGACAAGGGGCTTATCTACGAAGGCTTCTACATCCTGCCATACTGCCCGCGGTGCTCAACTGTGCTTTCCAACCACGAGCTCAACCTGGGCGGCTACCAGGAGGACACTGACCCTGCAATCACCATCAAGTTCAAGGTGAAAGGGGAGGACAACACATACTTCCTGGCATGGACCACAACTCCATGGACACTGCCAGGCACTGGCTGTGAACCCGGAGATTGATTATGTAAAGGTGAAGGACGGCGCAGAGTGCTACATCATGGCACAGGCACGGCTTTCAGCTTACTATAAGAAAGAGACAGACTACGAAGTTGTATGGACCAAGAAGGGAAGCGAGCTGGTGGGCATGTCCTACGAGCCGCTGTTCAACTACTTCGCATATATCGAAGAGAAGGGTGCTTTCCGGGTATTCCCTGCCGCATATGTAACCACCGAGGATGGTACAGGTATCGTGCATACAGCCAGCGGCTTCGGTGAGGACGACAACAACACCCTGAAGGGAACCGGCATTCCTGTGATCTGCCCTGTTGACGCAGAGTGCAAGTTCACTGCTGATGTTCCTGACTACCAGGGAAGATTCGTAAAAGAGTGCGACAAGGACATCATTGCCCGGCTCAAGGCCGAGGGCAAGCTGGTGCTCCGCCAGAACTATGTTCATAACTATCCTCACTGCTGGAGATGCCATTCTCCTCTTATCTACCGAGCTGTATCCTCCTGGTTCGTTGATGTGCAGAAGATCAAGGAGAAGATGCTCAAGGCCAACAGCCAGATCAACTGGGTTCCTGCCCACCTTAAGGAAGGACGTTTCGGTAAATGGCTTGAAGGTGCAAGAGACTGGGCTATCTCCAGAAACAGATACTGGGGCAACCCGATTCCAATCTGGAAATGCGACAAGTGCGGCAAGACCCACTGCATGGGAAGCAGAGCCGAGCTTGAGGAGAAATCGGGCGTCAAGTGCGTAGACCTCCACAAGCACTTTGTAGATGACATCACCTATAAGTGCGAATGCGGCGGCACAATGAAGAGAATCCCTGAGGTATTGGACTGCTGGTTCGAGTCAGGCTCCATGCCTTATGCTCAGGTGCACTATCCCTTCGAGAACAAGGAGCGGTTCGAGGAGCACTTCCCGGCAGACTTCATCTGCGAGGGACTGGACCAGACCAGAGGCTGGTTCTACACACTGGTCATCCTGGGTGCTGCCCTCTTTGACAGACCAGCTTTCAAGAACGTTGTGGTTAACGGACTTGTACTGGCCGAGGATGGCCGCAAGATGTCCAAGAGCCTGAGAAACTACACCGACCCGGTTGAGGTCATCGACAAGTTCGGTGCCGATGCACTCCGGTTCTTCCTGGTCAACTCCGCTGTAGTAAGAGCAGAGGACCTGCGCTATTCCGACAAGGGTGTCAAAGAGGTCCTCAAGACCCTCATCCTGCCGCTGTGGAACGCATACAGCTTCTTTGTGACATATGCCAACATCGACAAGGTTCAGGTGACCAAGGCTCCTGAGAATCCGAAGAATCCGCTGGACAGATGGATCCTCTCTGTGGCAGAGTCCTTGATCAAGAATGTCACAGAAGCCTTTGACACATACAATATCCAGAAGGCGAACGGACTCCTTCTTGAGTTCCTGGATGCCCTCAACAACTGGTATGTAAGACGCTCCAGAAGAAGATTCTGGAAGTCAGAGAGCGACCTGGATAAAGAGCAGGCTTACCAGACCCTCTATGCAGTCCTTATGAAGTTCATCAAGGTTGCATGTCCTGTCATTCCTTTCATCACCGATGAGATCTACAGGAACCTGCGGACCTCGGATATGCCTGAGTCTGTGCACCTCTGCGACTTCCCTGTTGCAGACGAGAGCCTCATCGATTCAGAGCTTGAGAAGAAGATGGAAGTCACCCGGAAGGCAGTATCCCTGGGAAGAGCACTCAGAAGCTCCCACGACATCAAGACAAGACAGCCTCTTAAGTCTGCATATCTTGTCACCAAGGATCCTGTGGAGAAAGTCATCCTCCAGGAGATGGAGAGCATCATAGCAGAGGAGCTCAATGTCAAGGAGATCAGCATCCGGGACAACGAGGAGGAGCTGGTTGAGTATTCCTGCAAGGCTAACTTCCGCGTCCTTGGAAAGGAGCTTGGCAAGGATATGAAGGCCGGAGCCGATATCATCAGCAGGTTCGGCGGCGACGAGATCAGGTCCCTCCTGGACGGTGCCACACTGGCCATCGATGTGAACGGCAAGAGCTACGACATCACCAAGGATGAGATTGTTGTCACCAGGACAGAGAAGGGCAACCTGAAGGTTATGAACGAAGGTTCACTCACCATCGGTCTTGACACAACAATCACCCAGGAACTCAAGCAGGAAGGAATTATCCGGGATCTTATCAGAAACATCCAGAACATGAGAAAAGAGGCTGGCTTCCAGGTTACAGACCGGATCAGCATCAAGATTGATGGAAACGACGAGATCAAGGCTGCTGTGGAGGCATTCGGCGAGTATCTGCTTTCTGAGACCCTTACTGAGAAGCTGGATTGGGAAAAGACAGACAGCATGACAGAATGCGAATGCGGCGACTACACATGCATGGTTGCAGTTGCAAGAAATTAATTTTATCTCTTCTTCTCTGCCT
>CADAEX010000161.1 GCA_902787125.1 uncultured Spirochaetaceae bacterium | reverse complement strand
GCTGCACGAGTCGGTATCCCCCTGCTTTTTGCTGTCAACAAGATAATAGAGGGAGACGATGATCTGGCCAAGCGCCTTGAACTGGACCAGAACGAGAAAGAGACCATACTCCACATTGTATCCCAGATGGAGACCGAGCGGGGTCTGGACCGGAACGCTGCCATAGCGGAGATGCGTTTCCAGTTCATCCGCAAGGTGTGTGCCGCATCGGTGCACAAGCCCAAGGAGAGCAAGGAGCGAAACAGAAGCCTTAAGATAGATAGAATTCTTACTGGCAAGTTTACCGGAATTCCTGCATTCATCGGAGTCATGGCCCTTATCTTCTACCTCACCTTCAACGTGATCGGACTCAGGCTCCAGGCTCTGATTGAAATCGGCATAGAAAAAGTTACTGCCGTTGTGGACAATCTGCTTGCAGTGATGAACGTGAATCCATTCCTCCACGGTCTTGTAATAGAGGGAATATTCGGTGGTGTGGGCAGCGTGCTCAGCTTCATACCTATCATCATCACGCTGTTCTTCTTCCTATCCATATTGGAGGATTCAGGATATGCCACCCGTATTGCCTTTGTCATGGACAGACTCCTGAGGAAGATAGGTCTTTCGGGGCGGAGCATTGTTCCTATGCTTATCGGATTCGGCTGTACTGTACCGGCAGTGATGGCCACCAGGACCCTTCCCAGCGAGCGGGACCGGCGTATGACTATTCTCCTGGCACCCTTCATGAGCTGCAGCGCCAAGCTTCCTATCTATGCATTCTTCGTAAGCGCATTCTTCCCCAAGAACGGTGCATATGTAATGATCATGCTGTACCTGGTGGGAATAATCTTCGGTATTCTGATCGCCCTCCTCTACAAGAAAATTCTCTTCAAGGGCGAGGCAGTGCCATTTGTCATGGAGCTGCCTAATTACAGATTCCCCCGTCCTGGCAACATTGTCAGGCTTCTGTGGGCCAAGGCCAAGGACTTCCTTGAGCGGGCCTTCACTGTGATCCTGGTGGCAACCTTGATCATCTGGATACTCCAGAGCATAGATTTCAACTTCCATATGGTGGTTGACTCCGAGGACAGCATGCTGGCTGTGATTGCCGGCGCCTTCGCAGTCATCATGAAGCCGGTGGGACTGGGAAGCTGGCAGATATGCACCTCCTTGATATCAGGATTCATGGCCAAGGAGAGCGTAGTCTCCACCCTGGCTGTCCTGTTTGACGGAGATGTGACCCAGGTTCTCACAGGACTTCAGGCCATGTCCATGCTGATCTTCTCCCTCCTTTACACCCCATGTGTTGCTGCAATCGCCGCAATCAAGAGGGAGCTGGGAACCAAGTGGGCTGTCAGCGTAGTATTCTGGCAGTACCTTGTGGCATGGCTTGCCTCCCTGGCAGTCTATCAAATAGGAGCACTGTTTATAAGGTGAGTTATAAGGAAATCTTTCAAGGGTGTGTCACTAACTGGAACACTTTGGCAAAACCCCTCCACAGTTTGGGATTACTTGAGGATCTGATTGCAAAGATTGCCGCATCCCAGGGAATTGCCCGCCCCTACATTTCAGAACGGACCGTGCTGGTGTTCTGTGCTGACAACGGTGTGGTGGAGGAAGGAGTCAGCCAGTCCGACCACACAGTGACCACTGCAGTTGCCACTTCTATGGCATCTGGCCTTTCCAATGTGAATCTGATGGCCCGGGAAGCAAATGCCCATGTAGAAGTCTATGATGTGGGTATGATTGATGATGTTCCCGGCATACATCAGTGCAAAGTATGCCACGGTACCAAGAACTTCACAAAAGAACCGGCCATGACCGGGGAAGAGACTTTGGCTGCAATGGAGGCAGGCCGGAAAGCGGCAGAGAAAGCCAAGCTGGATGGAAATGGCATAGTTGTCATGGGCGAGATGGGAATCGGCAACACAACCACTGCCGCCGCTGTCCTTTCTGTGCTGCTGGGGGAAAAGCCCGAAACCCTCTGCGGCCGGGGAAGCGGCCTTTCCGACACAGGGCTGGCACGCAAGATAGAGGCGGTAACAAAGGGTATCGCCCTCCACCGCCCCGACGCCACCGACCCTGTGGATGTGCTTTCCAAATTAGGGGGCGCTGACATAGCAGCCATGTGCGGTGTGCTTCTGGCCGCTCCCAAGCTGCATCTGCCGGTGGTGCTGGACGGCCTTATCTCCCTGGCCGCCGCCCTGGCAGCCTGCAATATAGATAAAGATACAAAAGATTATATGATACCATCCCACATGGGCCGGGAGCCAGGCTGCCAGCTTGCCCTTGAGGCACTGGGCTTAAAGGCTCCTATTGCTGCAGACTTGGCCCTGGGGGAAGGAACCGGCGGCGTCATGCTGCTGCCGATGCTGGACATGGCCATGGCGGTGTACAACAGCACCCACAGCTTCGACTCAATCGTGTACAACAGCACCCACAGCTTCGACTCAATCGGCATAGAGCCTTACAAGGAGCAGCAATGACTGTGTTCATCACCGGCGGCAGCGGTTCCGGCAAGTCTGCCTTTGCCGAGAGCATAGCCCAGAAGCTGGGTGGCAGCCTTGTATATGTAGCCACCATGCCTGTTGCAAGCGGCGAGGATAAGGCGAAAGTGGAACGGCACCACGCCCTAAGAGCCGGCAAAGGCTTTGTCACACTGGAGCGGCCGGGTAAACTTGCAGACCTGCCGGATGGCGGCGAGACCATGCTTATAGAATGCCTCTCCACCCATGTGGCAAACCTTATGTTCAGCCCTGATAACGCCCAGGATGATGCAGCGCAAAACAACATTGCACATTGGGAAGAGCTGCTCAAAACTGAACTCACTCCCCTTCTCCACAGAAATGGAAACACAATATTTGTCTCTGCCGAAATCGCATTGGATGGAGCAACATACAGCCCAGAGACAGAAGCCTATAGATCAGTGCTGACTGCCATAAACCGCCACCTGGTAGATAACTGCGATGCAGCAGTGGAGGTGGTGTGCGGCATTCCGGCCAGAATAAAAGGAGAACTGCCATGCTGAAAAGTATAGCCATCGCATTCCAGATGTACTCCCACATCCCTATCCCATCCTTTGAGTGGGATGATAAATCAAGGAAGTATGCTCTCTGCTTCTTCCCTCTGGTAGGGGCTGTGATCGGGAGCGTAGAATACCTATGGTTTTTTCTTGCGGCCCTCCTTGAGGCACCGGTTCTGATCGGAACTGCAGTTGCCACAGCCATCCCCTTCCTCATCACCGGAGGCATACACATGGACGGCTTCTGCGACACAGTGGATGCCCTCTCATCCCAGGCCAGCATGGAGAGAAAGCTGGAAATACTCAAGGACCCCCACGCCGGAGCCTTTGCCATCATCTTCGCAGTCCTCTATATCCTCCTATACTTCGCAGGGTGGAGCGCAGTATCAAGCATGAAAGCTCTGGAAGCCATCTGCATCGGCTTTGTCCTTTCCAGGGCCTTGAGCGGCCTTGCGGCAGTCAAGTTCAAGGGAGCCCGGAAAGAGGGAATGCTCCAGAATCTTACAGATGCAACTGCAAAAAGGACAACCATAATACTAATGCTCTTATACATCGCTCTGTGTGCGGCAGTCCTCATCATAATGTGCGGATGGCTGGGAATTCTTATCCTGTGTGTGAACGAGCTGGTGTTCCTCTATTACCGGCTCACTGCCTATAAAAAGTTCGGTGGCATAACCGGAGATCTGGCAGGATGGTTCCTGCAGCTGGCTGAGCTGGCCACAATACTCTGCGCAGGGCTCTGCGGATAGGGAGGGGCTATGATAAGACTCTATATCGGCGGCGCGGGACACGGACAGGCAGAGCTGGCAGAAAAAGAGACTGGCAAGAAGCCGATGCAGTGCACTCCTGATGAGGCTCTAAAGTGCCCGGCAATAGATAACTTCCACCTTGTGACCAAGCAAATCCTCGCCCAAGAGGGCTCACCCCAGGAGTATGCAAGAAAGATTCTCAAATCGAATCCTGATGCTGTAATATGCGGTGACGAGATAGGCTGCGCACTCTGCATCCTGGCCGAGGGGGCCGGCACCGTCACCCGGGTCATCTGCGGAATAGGCCAGAGGATAAAGGGATGAGAATCTACTTCATACGCCACGGAAAGACCCCGGGGAACCTTCTCCGGCGCTTTATCGGCGGCAGGACAGACCAGAGCCTTTGCGAGGCAGGAAAGGCAGAGCTCACCGACTTGAAGGATGCCCACACCTACCCTGCCGCCAAGCGCGTCTACGTAAGCCCCATGCGCCGGTGCCGGGAGACAGCTGCAATCCTGTTCCCCCTTGCCCAGCATATTGTGGTAGATAAAATGAGGGAGATGGACTTCGGCCGGTTCGAGAACAAATCCCACGAGGATATGAAGCAGGATAACGAATACAACACCTGGATCAGCACCATGTGCGAGGGACCTATCCCCCAGGGGGAGGACAAGGAGAGCTTCACCGACCGGTGCACAGATGCCTTCCTGACCATCGCCAGAGGATGGAAGCCGGCGGAAGAGGAAGAACCTGCCGTACAGCCTGACCTTGATGAAGAAATTTTAATGGGAAAGAAGGATAAAATATGAAAACAATCATTATCAACGCAAGTCCAAGGAAGAACTGGAACACAGCACAACTTCTGAAATCGGCGCAGAAAGGGGCTGAGGAAGCAGGAGACGAGACCGAATATATTGATCTGTATGATCTTAAATTCACAGGATGCCGGAGCTGTCTGGCCTGCAAGCGCAAGGGAGCAGAGCGGTGCAAGTGCTACTGGAAGGACGACCTTTCCCCACTTATCGATAAGATCACTCATGCCGATGCCCTCATAATCGGCTCCCCTATCTACTTCGGCGAGCCTACTGCCCAGTTCCGGGCCCTACTGGAGCGGCTTATATTTGTCATGCTCTCCTACGACAACTACTCAAGCTACTTCACCGGCAAGGTGAATGTGGGCCTTATCTACACCATGAATGCATCAGGCTCATATGTGGACACACTCATCAAACCGATGGCAAAAGGGATAGAAGGAACATTCCGCTTCCTGAACGGCACAGTGAAGACCTATCTCTCATGCAATACAACACAGGTGGCAGACTACAGCAAGTACAGCATGGCAGGTTTCAATTTGGAGAAGAAGAAGGAATCCCGGGAGAAACAGTTCCCCATCGACCTGGAGGAAGCCTATAAGATGGGGAAAGAGCTGGCAAGAAGCTGACTGTTTTGTTAACATCTGAATTAATATTTTATAGACTATAAATTGGAGATATATATGCCAATTGACAAGTCAAAAATCACAAAAGAGATGCTTGCGAAAGCAGCACAGTGCGAGACAGCTGAACAGCTGATTGCTCTGGCCAAG
>CADAEX010000160.1 GCA_902787125.1 uncultured Spirochaetaceae bacterium | reverse complement strand
ATAAGGACAAATATTATTCCTACTATGCTGATTATATGGAGAGGCGTATAGCTGAAGCATACCATGTTCTTTATGGCATACTTCATAAGTGACTTTGTGGACCATTTGGAACGGCCCGACGCCCTGTCGGCAACCTCATAATAGACCGATGTCGTCTTAAAGCCAACCCAGAAGGAGAGAGCCCGGAAGAAGGTGTTGCGCTCCTTAAGCTTTGCCAGCTCCTCTGCCACCGACTTGTCTAAAAGCTTATAATCACTGGAGTTTGCCATATCAATCTTAACTGCATGGCTTATCAGCCGGTAGAAGAGTTTTGTAAAAATACCGTGAATTGCACTCTCCTTGCCACGGTTCCGCTTTATTCCCTCCACCACCTGGAAACCCTCTTTCCAGCGGGAATACATCTCCTTTATCAACTCTGGAGGATGCTGAAGATCGGCATCAAGCACAACAGTACAGTCTCCAGTCACATTGCGGATACCTGCGAAAAGGGCCGCCTCTTTCCCGAAGTTGCGGGAGAAAGAGATGCACTTTACCCTGTCATCCTTCTCGTAAAGCTGGTTTATCCTGGCAAAAGTCTCGTCAGACGAGCCGTCATCCACAAACATAAGCTCGAAGGATGCTGGAATGTCGTTAAACACTTTCAGAATAGCATTGTAAAAAGGTTCAATATTATCCTGCTCATTGAAGCAGGGAACTACTAAGGATATTTTATCCATTTTTTTTCTCTCCCTCCGGTTTTCTATTCCGGAATACAACTAAAAAACAGAAAAGAAAGTTGAAAGTGCTCACCAGCACCTCGTTTATAAGCTTGGACACCAGCTCGTCCCAGCCCAGAACCTTTACAAACAGGTTCATAAGGACAACATCCATAAGACCGGAGAACGCCCGGGAGCCATAGAACAGCAGCATACTCTTTAATATTGCGGCAAAACCCGTGGTCGGGTCCCGAAACACCATCTTCTTGTTGGCAAAATAGGAGAAGGTGACAGAGAGAAACCAGGCCAGCATTACCGCCGGAGTCAGGGGAACCCCCATACGGCGGAACAGAAGGAAGAAGCCTACATTGAGAGCAGTGGTTGCAAGACCCCAGACAATAAAGGAGAAAACTTTCTTAATCGGCAGCACGGTTCAGGATCTCCATATATGTGGCAATAACTTTCTTCTCATCAAACTTTTCCTCTGCCAGCTGACGGCTCCGCTTCCCCATCGCACCCTGCTCATCCCGTCCCAACGCCAGGAACGCCTCCATGGCCCCCTGCAGGGAGCCGGCGGAGCGGGGCTCCACAAACCAGCCGTTGGCGCCGGGAATCACAGTCTCGCGGCAGCCGGGGGTGTCGGTTGTTATGACGGGGCGCCCCATGGCCAGCGCCTCTATAAGAATCTTAGGCACCCCTTCCCTGTAGTAGGATGGAAGCACTACGCAGGAACATTTCTCAAGCCAGGGGCGCACGTCCTTTGCGGCACCTGCATAATATGCCCCGGCTGCACTGTCCAGAGCCTCCAGCTCGGACAGGGGGACACCGGCAGGGTTGTCGCTGTCGGCCGGCCCCAGCAGGATGAACTCAGCCTCGGGATGGGCCGACTTTATACGCCGGCTGGCCTCTATAAACTCCCCCACACCCTTGTTCTTGAGCATTCGGGATATGAGCATGAAGGCCGGCTTCTCCGGAAGGGGTGCGCAGGTGAATTTTAAAAGGTCAACACCTGACCCGTTAACAGACCTTACAATCTGACCTTTTAAATTTGACCCGATAATCCTCTGCTCCTCGAAGAAAGCCCGGTCGTCCTTGTTCTGGAACACCACTGCCCGCACCTTTCGGAAGGCAAAGCGGTAGAGCTGCTTCACTATCCTGTAGGTGAAGCCGGCCGGGTTGTCGAAAGCAGTGCCCAGCCCGTTCACGGTGCAGGTCATGGGAATCCCGGCCAGCCGGCAGGCTATGGCGCTGTAGATGTTGGCCTTTATAGTGTAGCCGAAGACCATCTCAGGATGAATCGACTTGTAAATCTTATAGTACTCCCGGATAAGGAACAGGTCGGCAAAAGGGTTCTTTCCCTTCCTCTCCAGGTTCCTCACCGGATGGAACACTGTCCCCGGGTTCTTTATATCGGTGAAGTTGGACTCGGGGGCCACAGTATGCACTTCATACCCGGCCTCCTGCAAGGTCTTTATAAGGCCGGCCCTGTGGTTGAATATGGTCCAGGCTGTGTTGGATGTTATTACCACCCGCCTCATTTATCCAATATCTCCTTGTATATCACCAGAGTCTCCTCTGCAGCCTTAGCCCAGGAGAACTCCTTCTCCCGCTCATAGCCCTTTGCCACCAGCTCCTGGCGGAATACTCCGTCAGTATAAATCCGGCTCATGGCATCGGCAATGGCATCCACAGAAAGAGGGTCAACCAGAACACCTGCCTCCCCGGCCACCTCGGCAGTGGATGAGAAATCTGATGTGATTACCGGACATCCGCACTTCATAGCCTCCAGGATAGGCAGGCCGAAGCCTTCGTACAGCGACGGCAGGCAGTAGGCCAAGGCATTTGAATAGAGGGTGTAGGCATCA
>CADAEX010000159.1 GCA_902787125.1 uncultured Spirochaetaceae bacterium | reverse complement strand
TCCAGCGGGTCGATACCGTTGCCCAGGGATTTGGACATCTTCCGTCCCTGCTTATCACGAACCAGGCCATGGATGTAGATATCCTTGAATGGAACCTCGCCGGTGAACTCAAGGCCTGCCATGATCATTCTGGAAACCCAGAAGAAGATGATGTCGTATGCTGTAACCAGAGTGCTGGTCGGATAATATTTCTTAAGGTCGTCGGTCTTTTCAGGCCATCCCAGTGTGGAGAAAGGCCACAGCCAGGAGCTGAACCAGGTGTCCAGCACATCCTCGTCCTGCCGCAGGTGGTCATGTCCACACTTCGGGCACTTGTCCGGAGTCTTACGGGCTACAATCATCTCGCCGCACTTGTCGCAATACCAGACTGGAATACGGTGTCCCCACCAGAGCTGACGGGAGATACACCAGTCACGGATGTTCTCAAGCCAGTGGGTATATGTGTTCTCCCACTTCTGAGGATGGAATACAATCTCCCCTTTCTTCCATGCATTCAGGGCCTTCTCTGCCAGAGGGCGCATCTTTACGAACCACTGGTAAGAAAGGAACGGCTCCACCACAGTCTTGCAGCGGTAGCAGTGACCTACAGAGTGAACCAGCTTCTCCTCTCCCTTGAAAAGGCCCTGGTCCTTAAGGTCCTGGTTGACCAGCTCTCTGGCGGCTGCACAGGTCATGCCCCGGTATTTCTCAGGGCAGTTGCTGTTAAGGGTGCCGTCCGGATTAAGAATATTGATAACCTCAAGGTTGTGCCGCTTGCCTACTTCCCAGTCGTTAGGGTCGTGGGCAGGGGTGATCTTAACCATACCGGTTCCGAATTCCCGGTCTACATATGTGTCGGCTATGATGGGGATAACCCGGTCTGTCAGAGGCAGCTTGAGCTTCTTTCCTACAATTGCCTTGTACCGCTCATCATCAGGATGAACTGCAACTGCAGTATCGCCTAAAAGGGTCTCAGGGCGTGTGGTCGCAATCTCGATTCTTGTGGTTCCATCTGGTGCCGGGCCGTCTGCAAACTCATACCAGATGTGGTACATTGCTCCGTCTGTGTCGATGTGGTCAACCTCGTCGTCGGCAAGAGCTGTGCCGCAGCGCGGGCACCAGTTCACAAGGTACTGACCTTTATAGATAAGTCCCCGCTCATACAGGGTTACAAATACTTCCCGTACAGCCTGGGAAAGGCCCTCGTCCATGGTAAAGCGTTCCCGTGTCCAGTCCACAGATGCACCGATCTTCTTAAGCTGCTTTGTGATGATGGCATGGTGCTCTTTCTTTACTTCCCATGTGCGCTCGATGAATTTCTCACGGCCCAGGTCATGCTTTGTCTTGCCCTCTTTCATAAGGCGCTTCTCAACTACGTTCTGAGTTGCAATGCCGGCATGGTCGGTTCCAGGAATCCACAGTGTAGGGATACCTTTCATTCTATAGTAACGGATAAGGATATCCTGAAGTGAGTTGTTAAGGCCGTGTCCCATATGGAGGACGCCGGTGACGTTTGGAGGAGGAATGACGATTACAAATGGTTTTACACCCTCTTTATAACGAGGCAGGAACTGGCCTGTCTTTTCCCAGTTTTCATAAAGTTTGTCCTCAAAGCTTTTGGGGTCATAGTTTTTCTCAAGCTCAACTGCTTTCATTTATGAGAATCCTCCTGTTCTGTTTGACAGATTATATATATTTTAATATAAATAAGCAAGGAGTTGGCAGTGGAATACAGAATTGAATCGGATTCAATGGGAGAGATCAAAGTCTCTGCCCAGGCATATTGGGGAGCCCAGACTCAGAGGTCTCTGGAGAACTTTAAAATAGGAACAGAGAAGATATCACCTGAGGTTATAAGAGCTTTTGCTATCCTGAAGAAGGCAGCTGCCCTGGCTAACTTTGATGCGGGGAAGCTGGCGGCCGATAAGAAGAACGCTGTTGTCCAAGCCTGCGACGAGATCCTGGCCGGGAAGCTGGCTGACCAGTTCCCTCTGGCTGTATGGCAGACAGGAAGCGGCACCCAGACCAATATGAACGTGAATGAGGTGATCTCAAACCGTGCCATAGAGATTATGGGGGGAGAGAGAGGAAGCAAAAAGCCTGTACACCCCAATGATGATGTCAACATGGGCCAGTCCTCCAACGACACATTCCCTACTGCCATGCATATTGCCGCCGCAGAGATCACAATGCGCAAGCTGCTTCCAGCCCTGGAGGCCCTCATCGAAGCTGCACAGAAGAAGGAAAAAGAGTTCAAAGATATCATAAAATGCGGGCGCACCCATCTGCAGGATGCAGTTCCACTGACACTGGGACAGGAGTTCTCAGGCTACAGATACCAGCTGGAAAGCGCCAGAGACCGGATTCTTAAGGTTCTTGAAGAAGTTTATATACTTGCATTGGGCGGCACTGCTGTGGGAACCGGCCTTAACACCTACGAAGGCTTTGCATCCCAGGCTATTGACTACATTGCCCAGATGACAGCTCTGCCATTCAGGGAAAGTCCTAACAAGTTTGCCTCCCTGGCAAGCCACGACAGTCTGGTGGCCCTTTCAGGCGCATATACATCACTGGCCACTGCCCTTATGAAGATTG
>CADAEX010000158.1 GCA_902787125.1 uncultured Spirochaetaceae bacterium | reverse complement strand
GCCTTGATGATATCTTCGGCAGAGGCAGTTCCCTCCACCCCCATGGAGTTGGTCAGAAGGCTGACGGCGCAGCTTTCCACCCCGGGCACTTTGGAGACAGCTTTCTCAACTCTTGCCTGGCATGCGGCGCAGCTCATCCCTGTAACAATATATTGTTCCATGCTTCCTCTCACTTAAACCTTATTCTTCCCTGACCCTTGGGGTCTTTGTACTCATCAGGAATTTTTCCCAGTTTCTGAACATACGCGGCAAGGACCTCGCAGTCAGTCTCGCTCTCTATGGGCAGTAACTCGGCATCGGCAAAGCTGTGGCCTCCACCGTTGTTCTTAAGGAAGAAATCAAGACCTGCCACCAGATATTCCTTGTCCAAGTCTATGGGCGCTCCGTTCACCTTCACATCCTTTATCCGGTATGCGCCGGCCACTCCTGTGAAAAGTCCTTTGCTGTCAGTCTTTGTGGAGGTTGGGATTGAGGTGTCCACGGTGAATGTCATACCTGACACGTGGAGCAGTCCCCCTGATTTATTCGGTAAGTCACGGACTCCGTACTCAAGCTCATCCAGAAGAGTTTTTCCCTTGACTTTCGCCACACAGATCTGGTTCCCGAAGGGGAGCACAGAAAATACAGCGCCATAGGTCACAGTTCCCTGCTCAATATTGTTGCGGAGTCCTCCGCCGTTTACCAGCCCGATATCGGCATTGAAGGTTATCCTGAAGGCATCGGAGACCAGATTGGCCAGGTTGGATTCCTTGGAGCGGACAATCCAGCTGCCATCCTTGTTCTTTGCAGGGAGGGGGAAATCAACGGTTCCCAGGGGAGTCTCAAGCTTTGCGGCGTGCTGCTTCCTGATGTCGGCTATAAGATTGGTCACTTTTGCATCTGGCTCAACATCAAGGTTCTCAAGCAGCTCTACAGAGATCTCTCCGGCGGGGAGTATGGTGGCTTTTCCCAGGTGTGAAAGTTTGGTTCCGGTCTGGACTATGGTTATCTCCTTGCCGCCCTTGTCCTTTGCCTTGATGCCGTGGATCACTGAGTGGGTGTGTCCGTCAATCAGCAGGTCAGCTCCCTCTATATTGGCAATCAGCTCCTTTGAGGTCCATTCTTTCCTTGAGTTTTTCTCCCCCAGGTGAGCCATCAGAATCACGTAATCGGCTCCCTCTTTCCGGGCCTGGTCAATGGCCTCCTGCACATCCTGATACAAGGTCTGCCGCTTGTCGTCCCAGCCGAAGCTGTAGATCTGCTTTCCGCTCTTATCCTTGAATGTGGCCACAGATACCTGGATCATGGTCTCAGGGGTGTCCACACCCACATAGGCAACTTTCTTCTTTCCATACTTGATGATTTTGTAAGGAGGGCACACCAGCTTTCCGGTCTCCAGGCTCCTGAAGTTGGCGCAGATGTAGCCACCGTCAAGAGAGGTTGAGAACTTGGTGAACTGGCTCATACCATAGTCGAACTCGTGGTTTCCGAGGCCTGCAACATCGTAGCCCACCATGTTCATGATGCCGATGATGTCTTCGCCCTTGGAGAGTGCTCCGATTGTATCCCCCTGGACTGCGTCGCCGTTATCCACCAGTGTGACATATGGGTTCTGCTCCAGGAGCTGCTTCTTGTAGGCTGCAACCTTTGCATATCCGATATTATCGTCCACGCCGCAGTGGATATCGTTGGTGAAGAGAATGACAATGTCCTGCTCTTTTTCCGGCCCGTTGGTCCGGGTGCATGATGTGCTTATGATGGAAACTGCCAGAAGAAAGGTAAGAAGAAGCTTTTTCATACAGTTATAATACTAATTTTATTATAAAAATTCCAGTCAGAAATTAGAGTTGACAAGATGAATTGTAATATGCAAAAATAAATTAATAGGCACTGTCCTGTGAAATAGTTTGATTAAAATGCTTCTAATTGTTCTGTTTTATGCAAGTGAGACTGGGCAATTAGATTTGTTTTAACTTTCCTGTTTTATTCGACCAGTACTTTATATCTACCGTTGTATTGTACTAACAGTGCCTCCAATTTTCATTATGGAGGGTCTATTATGACTGAAGAGAATCTGAAAGAGATTCAGAAAACAATCAATTACACATTCAAGAATCCAATGCTTCTGCAGCAGGCTTTTGTCCGCAAATCGTTTGCAGAAGAGAATCCGGAATGGCAAGACAATGAGGTTCTGGAGTTTTATGGAGATTCTGCTTTAAACACTTACCTTACAAATGTACTGTTTGAAAATTTCAAGGGTTTTGAGGATGACCAGTTTGTTTCTAAGAAAGATCAGGGAGAACTGACCAGGTTGCGTTCTCGTAATTCAGATAAGGAATGCCTGTCCCATTGCATTGAAATACTTGGTTTTGAGCAATACTTGCTTTTAGGTAAGAGTGACTGGAAAAACAAGGTATGGGAAAGCCGTTCTGTAAAGGAAGATCTTTTCGAGGCTATTGTCGGCGCTGTGGCTATTGACTGTGATTGGGACTGGAAGAAGATTTTCCCAGTTTGTCATTGCATGCTTAAAATGGGTGATTTTGAAGACAATGCAATAGAAGAACTAGCTTCTTGGTGTGAAGAGCATGGTTACGAGAAACCCCATTATT
>CADAEX010000157.1 GCA_902787125.1 uncultured Spirochaetaceae bacterium | reverse complement strand
GCGACCGCTTCTTCCTGGGTGCTTCCACCGACGAGAGTGTAGCTATAGCCGAAGAGTACTGTGCCAAGGACAGCAGGATAAAGCTGCTCCATACACAGCATTCCACTGGCAAGCCGGCCACTGCCCGGAATGTGGGAATAAAGGCCGCCACCGGGCGGTTTATCGCATTCCTGGACTGCGATGACCAGTGGCTCCCCCACAAGCTGGAGCACCAGCTGCCTCTGTTCGACAAGGCCGACTGTGCCGCAGCATTCTCCTTCTACAAAAAGATGGATGGCTCCGGCAATGTCCGCCCTGCGGTGGTCACATCTCCGGCGGCGGTGAGCTTTGACCAGCTTCTGGACGGCAACTGCATAGGCAATCTTACCGGTGTCTATGACACTGCAAAGGTGGGCAAGGTCTACCAGAAAGAGATACACCACGAGGACTACCTTATGTGGCTGCAGGTGCTCCAGAAGGGCTTTGTGGCCCGGAACACCGGCACAGTGGAGGCCTGCTACAGGGAAAGCGGAACCTCGGTCTCCGGCAGCAAGCTTAAGGCTTTGGGCTGGACCTGGGATATTTACCGCAGGGAGCTGGGCCTGCCGGTTGTGGCATCAGCGCTGCATTTTATCAAGTACGCCTTCAAAGGGCTGATCAAAAGGCTGAAGTAATAGGAACGTCATCCTGACAAGGAAGCATGAACATCCTGTACCTGATTTTCATATATCCTATTGAGCTCCTCATTGAGATGGTGTTCCAGCTTTTCTACTGGCGATGGGAAAACTGCGGCATTTCCTTGGCTGCGGTGAGCCTGGCTGTAAGCTTTCTCTCCCTGCCACTGTACATAATAGCAGAGCGCTGGCAGCATAAGGAGAGGGATATCCAGAAGGCCTTCAAGCCGGAGGTTGACGAGATAAAGGCTGTCTTCAAGGGGGACGAGCGGTATATGATCCTCTCCACCTTCTACCGGCAGAACCACTATCATCCGGTCATGGCCCTCCGCAGCTCCATAAGCCTGATGATCCAGGTGCCTTTCTTCATTGCCGCCTATGTGTACCTCTCCAACCTGGAGATGCTGCGGGGACAGAGCCTGTGGTTCATAAAGGATCTGGGGGCTCCTGACCAGCTGTTCTCCATCGGCAGCTTCCCAATAAACATCCTGCCCATAGCCATGACTGTGATCAACATCATAGCCAGCGCTGTCTATGTAAAAGGTTTTGCATTCAAGGAGAAGCTTCAGCTCTACGGCATGGCAGCCCTTTTCCTGGTGCTGCTTTACAATTCCCCTGCAGGCCTTGTTTTCTACTGGACATTGAACAATGTCTTCTCCCTGTGCAAGAATATATGTTATAAGGTCAAATTTAAAAAGTCAGAACGGCTGGAGAATGACCTTAAAAAAATATACAACTTCTGCAAGCGGCCGCTGGTGCCGCTGTATCAGCAGGATAAGCTGCGTCTTGGAATCTTTTTCCTGGCAGTTGGGGCATTTCTCCTTATAGTGGGGGCGGTTATTCCATCCTCCCTCATATGCTCCTCCGTCCAGGAGTTTTCTTATATCGAGCCTTATGGGAACCCGCTGGAGATATTCCGGTTCCCCTTCCTCCAGACCCTGGGAATAGCGGTATGGCTGGCAGGTCTCTATTTCCTCTTCTCCAGGAAGACCCAGACTGTGTTCACATTCCTTATGCTTGTCTGTGTCGCAGGGGGCCTTGTCAACACCTATGTGTTTGCAGGCGGCTACGGCACAGTTCTGGTCCAGAACGGACTTATCTTCGAGAACGGTCTCAAGATAAAGAATGAGCTGGCAAAGTTCCCCATAGATATTGCCACAGCCTTTGTGGTGACAGGGGCAGTTCTGTTTGCCCTCTCCCGGGGATGGCTCAGGCAGATGAAGAATATATGTGCCATCCTGGTTCTGACCCTGTTGGCTTTCTCCCTCTTCAATGTAGCCAGGATAAACAGCCAGTTCCACAGGCTTGAGGCAATAGTGGCCGACAGTTCAAACAAAGGTGCCGACGACACCATAAAGCCAGTGTACCATTTCAGTCGGAACGGCAAGAATGTCATTGTCCTCATGCTGGACCGGGGGATCAGCTCCTTTGTCCCATACATCATGGAAGAACTGCCCCAGGTGAAGGAAAATTTCCAGGGCTTTGTCTATTATCCCAACACCCTGGCTCCCGGGGATCACACCATATTCTCCTCTCCAGCCATCTTCGGCGGTTATGATTATCTGCCCCAGAGGATGAATGAGAAAAAAGAACAGCCCCTTATAGACAAGCACAACGAATCCCTTAAGGTGCTGCCCAACTATTTCCTTAAGCAGGGGTATCAGGTGACAGTCACCGACCCCCCTATGGCCAACTACAGCTGGACACCGGACAATTCTATATTCAGCAAAGAGATACATGCGGTTAATATAGGCGGGCGCTACGACAAGCTGTGGCGGAAGGAGCATGGGATGGAGCTTACAGGCTTTATCCTCTCTGATTTTATGAAGAGGGATTTCCTCTTCTTCGATTTCTTCCGGGTCTGCCCAGTTTCCCTGCGGGGTCTCCTTTATGACCACGGCGGCTGGTGGAGCTCTATAAAAGATAAGGCCAAGGATAAGAATTCC
>CADAEX010000156.1 GCA_902787125.1 uncultured Spirochaetaceae bacterium | reverse complement strand
AGCTCGTTGGATGCAACCATGGTGTGAAGTCCGAACCGCTTTGCACCTTTCTCTTTCATAATGCGGTAGCCGTCGAAAAGCTGCTGCCGTGTCAGGCCGTACTTAGCCTCTTCCGGCTTGCCGATGATGGCGTTGCCTTCTTTGAGGGGGCCCGGGTTGTAGCGGAAACAGATAAGCTCGGGAATTCCAGCGCTCTTCTCCAGGAACGGAATATGTGAGATATCATCCAGGTTGATGACAGCACCCAGCTCATATGCCTTTTTGTACTCGGCTGCAGGGGTATCGTTGGAGGTGAACATGATATCCTCTCCCTTAAGCCCTACTTTCTCCGAAAGGATAAGCTCAGGAAGGGAAGAGCAGTCAGCCCCCAGCCCCTCTTCCTTCAGAATCTTCATGATATATGGATTAGGCAGAGCTTTCACTGCAAAGTAATCCTTGAACCCTCCCGGAACCCATGAAAAAGCTTTGTAGAAACGGCGGGCATTCTCCCGGATTGCTTTCTCGTCATAAATATGGAACGGTGTCGGGTATTTCCTGATGATATCCTTGATCTGCTCAGTTGTGAAAGGAACTTTCTTCTCTGTCATAGTTTTCTCCTCCCAGACAGTTTACTCTCTTTGGGCAATATTTAACAAGAGTTATTGCTAAATAATTTTTTCTTTGATACTTTGTTTTCAAATGATTGATATTCTGATCATAGTGATCCTTCTTGTTCTCTCCGCCTTTTTCTCAGGAAGCGAGACTGCATTCACGTCTCTTTCATCATTTCAGGTGGATAACCTGGCAGGAAACGGCGGCTACCGGGGGAAAATCCTTAAGAAGCTCTACGAGAAGCAGAACATTTTCATTGCCACAGTCCTGATCTGCAACAACATTGTGAATATAAACCTTTCGGCTTTTGTCACAAACTGCACCATCAAGATGTGGGGAAACGATTATCTGGGATATGTGACTGGAATACTGACACTCTTTGTCCTCGTTTTCGGCGAGGTGACTCCGAAGAACATAGCAATGACCTGGAACGAGCCCATAGCCCTGTTCATAGCTCCCATATTCAAGGTTCTTTCCATTATTCTGTACCCTGTCATCATAATAATAAACGCCTGCAGCTCCTTTGTGACACACCTGGTGGGAAACAAAGAGAAAGAGGAAATCTCCACCGAGATGATCTACAGCCTTATAAGCACTGCCGCAAACAAAGGGCTGGTCCAGGACTATGAGCGCCGTATGACACGGGGCGTATTCAATATGGGACACAGCACAGTCAAGAATATCATAACCCACCGCACCGACTTAGTCAGCATGGATCAGGAAGCAACTATGCAGGACGTGATCCACGAGGTGGATAAACATGCTCACTCCAAGTATCCTATCTACTCGGGAAACAAGGAGAACATCACAGGTCTGGTAAGATCATCCAAGATTGTCAGCGAAATCCGCAAGGGACATCTGGACCGGAAGATCAAGGAGATAAAGGAGAACCCTCTGTTTGTCCCCGAGACCCGGAAGATAAGCGACGTGTTCCAGCAGATGAAGAAGGAGAACATGCATTTTGCCGTTGTGCTGGATGAGTACGGCGGCCTTACCGGGATTGTGACCTTGGATGATATTGTCGGCAGCGTGCTGGGAGATTTAGACGACAATGCCACATTCTCCGAGACAGAGCGGATAGAGAAAATCTCAAACAAGGAATTTGTCATCTACGGCGAGGCACCTCTCACATCAGTTGCAGACACTCTTGGAATAACCCTGCCCTGGGACGACAGGATACGGACTATTGGCGGGCTTATCATAAAGAAGCTGGAACGGATTCCAAATGCCGGAGAGAAAGTGACCCTGGGCCGGTACACCTTTACTGTGGACGAGGTCTCCGACCGCCAGGTACTTAAGGTTCACTTCAAGAAATAGGTCAGACCATCATATTTCCATCTTTCAGGATCGCCTTAGAACTTCCATCCTCAAAATAAAGCTCTATCGTGGGGTTCCGCACCAGGCCGTCCAGGTGGATCAGGGCAGGAGCATCCTCGTCGTAGTTCTGGCCTATGGCAATGTGGCAGGTGTGGAAAGCCTTCTCATCCTCCAGCATATTGCCGGTTATCTCTGCCGCCGGGTTCAATCCTATGCCTATCTCTCCCAGGTTCCGGGCATTCTTGGCATAAACCGGATCTTTTGCCTTTGCCCCCTGCTCTATAGTCTCAGCCAGGATGACTGCCTCCGGCGACTCTTCTGTGTTCAGCTTTGTGACAAAGCCTTTATCCACTGTCGCCTTGATCGGATGATGTATCACAATATCCCCGGACTTCACCGAGATGCTGCCATCGAACACTATTGTGCCCCGGGAAGTTCCCAGCTCAGGGCTGATGAACACCTCGCCGGCAGGAACATTACCACCGGCACCGGGTGCAGAGAAATCGCCGTCATCCTGGAAAGTCTTACGCCCAGACAAGCCCACACTCAAGTCGGTGCCGCCGGGGGCTGTGATCTGCATGCGCACAGCTTTGTCCATAAGCTCTTTAAGACGGGTGCAGTTGTCCTTAAGCCCCGGGTAATCGATGGGGACTGTGCGGATGAACATATCCTCGGTAATGCTCGGTGACCAGAAGGAGCGGCATTTTTTTGTCTC
>CADAEX010000155.1 GCA_902787125.1 uncultured Spirochaetaceae bacterium | reverse complement strand
CCACCTGTTGTGAGTCTCTTAACAAACTCGCTTCCCTCTTCCATGATGGTAAGGTCTGCAGAGAAGTTTGTATCGAAGATTGCATCTGCACCAAGTCTTCTGAGTGCAGCATAAATCTTTCCAGTTACGATTGAGCCTGGCTCCATTCCGAATGCTTCGCCAAGTGCAACACGTACTGCTGGAGCCATCTGAACTGCAACGTGGAGCTCAGGATCCTTAACAGCTGCGAAGAACTTGTCGGTCTCGTCGTTCTCGTAGATAGCGCCTACTGGGCAGTGAGCAGCACACTGACCGCACTTGATACATGGTGACTCGTTAAGAGTAGAATCTGCTACAGGAGCGATTCTTGTGTTCTCACCTCTGTGGATGAACTCGAGAGCCCATACACCCTGGAGCTGCTGGCAAACCTGTGCACAGCGTCCGCACTGGATACACTTTGTTGCGTCCAGAACGATGGATGGTGTTGAGTTATCCTTTGGAACTCTTCTTACATTGGATGGGAATGCAACCTCGCGGATGCAGAATTCCTCAGCCAGTCTCTGGAGCTCGCACTGCTGGTTTCTACCGCAGGTAAGACATTCCTGTGGGTGGTTGGAGAGGATCAGGTTGACAACAGTCTTTCTGATGCTCTGAAGCTCTGGATCGTGGGTGATATAGTTGAATCCCTCGATAACCTTTGTTGTACAAGCTCTAACCAGTCTTGGGCTAACACCCATCTGGTTCTCTGTCTTTACTACACAAATACCGCAAGCGCCCCATGGCTCAAGGTCTGGGTGAGCACAGAGAGTAGGAATTTTTACTCCTGCTTTTTTTGCAGCATTCAATATTGTTGTTCCGGCTGCAACTTCTACCGGAATTCCGTCAATTTTGATCTTTACAGTTTCCACTGACTTATCTCCTTCTCTCTCAGATTTTTGAAATAGCGCCGAACTTACAGCCCTTGTAGCATTCACCGCACTTTACGCACTTAGACTGGTCAATCTTATGTGCGCTCTTCTTCTCGCCGGTGATTGCACCTGCAGGACATCTCTTTGAACAGAGTGTACATCCGATACACTTGTTAGGATCGATCTCGTATCTGATAAGGTTGATACACTTACCAGCAACACACTTCTTATCCTGAACGTGCTGGATATACTCGTCCTTGAAGTATCTCATTGTTGAGAGGACTGGGTTTGCAGCTGTCTGTCCAAGACCGCAGAGGGCAGCTTTCTTCATAGCCATACCGATCTCTGTCATCTTGTCCAGGTCTTCCATTGTTCCGTTTCCGTTGGAGATCTTGGTCAGGTAGTCCAGAAGCTTTCTGGTACCGATTCTACAAGGTGAGCACTTACCGCAGGACTCGTCTACACAGAATGTCATGTAGAATTTTACTACGTCTACGATACAGTCTTCCTCGCTCATTACGATCATACCGCCGGAACCCATCATGGATCCGATTCTTGCAAGAGCATGGAAGTCAATACCTGTGTCCAGGTTCTCGGTTGTGATTACACCACCTGATGGTCCACCTGTCTGAACAGCCTTGAATGCCTTTCCGTTTCTGATTCCACCGCCGATATCATAGATGATCTCACGGAGTGTTGTTCCCATCGGAACCTCTACCAGACCGGAGTTGTTGATCTTACCGGTAAGAGCAAATACCTTTGTTCCAGGTGACTTCTCTGTTCCGATAGACTTGAACCACTCACCACCCTTGAGGATGATAACTGGTACGTTTGCATATGTCTCAACGTTGTTGATGACTGTCGGGCAGTGCCACAGACCTTCTACTGCTGGGAATGGTGGCTTTGGAGTAGGCATACCTCTGTTTCCTTCGATAGACCGGAGAAGAGCTGTCTCCTCACCGCAAACGAATGCACCTGCACCAAGTCTGATCTCGATGTCGAAGTTGAATCCTGTTCCCAGGATGTCGTCGCCCAGGAGTCCATACTCTCTGGACTGTGCCATAGCAACCTCAAGTCTCTTGATTGCCAGCGGGTACTCTGCTCTGATGTAGATGATACCCTTGGAAGCGCCAACGCAGTAACCTGCGATAGTCATTGCCTCAAGTACAGAGTGCGGGTCACCTTCAAGAGTTGACCGGTCCATGTATGCACCTGGGTCTCCCTCGTCGGCGTTACATACAACATATTTCTGAGGTGCGGAAACACCCTTTGTTGTGTTCCACTTGATCCATGTCGGGAATCCTGCACCACCGCGTCCGCGGAGTCCGGATGTCTTCATCTCGTTGATGATTCCGTCTGGTCCAAGCTGTGTGATAGCTTTCTCATTCTGAACTGCTTCTGATAGAAGCCGATCTTGTTCATATCGAACTTGTCTGCCTTTGGATCAACCTTAAGGTCCTTATCCTTGTACAGAAGTCTTGGAACTGGACGTCCCTTGATGATTGTCTCGTGTACAATCTCCTCTGCATCCTCAGGCTTAACCTCTACATAGAATTCCTCTTCCGGGAGGATCTTTACGATAGGTCCTTTCTCGCAGAATCCGAAGCATCCGGTCTTTACAACCTGAACGTCGTTCTTGAGGCCTTCATCTTCCAGAATCTTTTTGAAAGATTCATAGATTGCATCAGCTTTAGAAGCTTCGCAAGCAGAACCACCACAAACTAAAATATAGCTTTTCTTAACCATTGCTATCTCCTTTAGCCTTATTTTAAGATATCTGTTGAAGGTCTATCAAAGATATGATCGCTTACAAGCTTCTTTGCAAGGACATGGTCCTTAAGAATCTTCTTAGCAACCTCTGCGTCAACCTTTCCATAAATTGTATCAGGCATGCCAGGAACCTTGACTTCTACAGTCGGCTCTACATAGCACAGACCCATACAACCTGTCTGCTTTACAGTGACGTTCTCAATCTTCTTTGCTGCAATCTCGTCGATGAATGCCTCGAGAACCTGCTTTGCACCAGCAGCGATACCGCATGTTCCCATACCGATGATGATATGGACATCTTTTCCGTCAGTATCTCTTCTATCAATTTCTGCCTTCTTGCCTTCTCTAAGAGCGCGAAGTGCTTCAAGTGTCATTTTAGCCATTGACTTTCTCCTTAAAATAAATCTTCTTCTTGGGATCGTAAGAAATCTTTTGCCAGCTTGATCGATGATGCGTCTGACAAATCGCCCCCAAGTGCATCAATTAATTCAGTTCTTAGAACTGTATACCCTTTCTCCTCTCCGTCTTTTATCCTTTTCCGGTTGAACTCGAACTCGAAGTCTCCGTCGAACATCATGGTCTGAAGCGCTGCGGCACTCAAGTCTCCCTGAGGAGGAGTGTCTATGTTCTTCAGATCGAAGCTGAAGGTGAACTTGGTTCCTTTTCCAACCTCGGACTCCACATTGAACTGTCCGCCCGAAAGGCTGACAGCCTGCATAAGGAAAGGAATTCCCAGGCCAACTTTCCGCTTTATATGCTTTGTACCGTCTGTGAAGAACGGATCCTGAATCTTCTTAAGGATTGCAGGTGTCATTCCACAGCCGTTGTCGATGATCTCCACCTCGATCTTGTCTCCTACATACTCTGTGTAGTTAAGGATAACCTTAGCTGCTTTGGCTTCCACAGAATTCTGGAGGCAGTCTACCAGGAAATCAGCGATCTCAGCATGCATGCAAGTTATGCCCTATTTCTGAAATCTGCAATGATCTCAGGAACTTTCTCAGGTGTAAGCTTTCCAAAAACCTCGTTGCCGATCATCATGACAGGAGCAAGACCACAGCATCCGATACATCTTACGGCCTCGATAGAGAACAGACCGTCATCTGTAACATGGCCGACGCTTGTGCCCAGAATTGTCTCCAATTCATTCATAATGTCCTGGCCACCTCTCAAATAGCAGGCAGTACCAAGGCAAACCTGGATGATATACTTTCCTGGTTTCTTTGTTTTAAAGAAATGGTAGAAAGTGATAACACCATAAATCTTAGCCAAAGGAATGCCGAGAAGCTCTGATACCTTCATAGCTGCAGCGCGTGGAATATATCCGAATTCGCCCTGTACTCTGTGAAGAATCATAATAAGATTGCCCGGTTTGTTTTTCCATTCCTCAATAAAGGCCATAAGTTCATCTGAGAACTTAATCTCTTCAGCTGTACCTACAGACATGAAACCTCCACTTATTATTTTATAAAGAATACATTACTTTGTATTATAGAAGAAAACCCAAATATGTTCAAGGGAAAATCGGGGGTAATGTTGGTATAAAAATTGTGCTTGACGTCACATTATTTACGGTTTAAAGTACATAATATGAATAAAGAAACAAGTTTACGTTTATCAAAGTACAGAAGAATTATTCAGAAGCTGAAGCTGATGGGAATGGAAAAAGTGTTCTCCAACAACTTAGGCGATGCTATCGGGGCTGCCCCTGCCTTGGTGCGCAAGGACCTGTCGGTGCTCAAGATCACAGGCCACAAACGGGGCGGTTACAACATCGACGAGCTTATCGAGGAGATGGACCAGATTCTGGGCAAGAACAAGCCCATGAATGTCATTATCTGCGGCTGCGGCAAGATCGGCACTGCCCTTCTGGGATACCGAGGTATCCACGAGGAAGGTATCAAGATAATGGCCGGCTTCGACCTTAATCCCGAGAATGTGGCTTACAAGGGAAAAATACCTGTCCTGCCGGTGAAAGATATGGCAGAATACATAAAGGAACATAATATCAAGGTGGCAGTTATATCAGTGCCCAAGTTTGCGGCGGCAGAGATCTTCAGCACCATGCTGAAGGCTGGAATACAGGGAGTGCTCAATTTTTCCCCTACAGAACTCAAGGATCTGTCGGGCAAATGCCTGGTGAACAATGTGAATATTGCAATAATGATTGAGAACCTGTTCTTCTATGCCAACAATTCAATGGAGCTTTCCACATCCAACCGGATGATGGACGAGCATAACAT
>CADAEX010000154.1 GCA_902787125.1 uncultured Spirochaetaceae bacterium | reverse complement strand
AGATGATAAATATCTGATTATCGCCGGGGAACGCCGTTACAGGGCAGCCCTCTTGGCTCATCTGACCCAGGTGCCGATTATCACAGGTCACTTCTCAAAACAGGAGAAGCTGGAGATTGCACTTATAGAGAACATACAGCGTAAAGACCTGACCCCTATAGAGGAAGCCCTGGCCTACGAAGCGTTAATGCAGAACAGCAATCTTAACCAGGATGAGCTGGCAAAAAAGGTGGGAAAAAACCGCTCCACAATAGCAAATTCACTCCGTCTGCTCAAACTCAGCGACCAGATGAAGGAGGCTGTTTCACGTGGAACACTTACAGCAGGACATGCCCGGGCCATACTTTCTGTGGACTCCAAGGAGAATCAGCAGAAGCTGTTTGAGGCAATAGAGAAAAAAGATCTCTCTGTCCGGGAGGCAGAGGCTATGGCAGCCAAGCTGAACCAGGAAGATGCAAATGCAGTGAATCCCAAGCTTTATAACAGCAGGAAAGATCCGGAGATGGCTGCAACCGAGAAGCGCTTTGCCGAAAAACTGGGAACAAAGGTTGCCCTCAAAGGTACAATGAAGAAAGGAAAGCTGGAAATCTCATATAAAACAAAGGAAGAACTCCTGCACCTGTACGAAATGCTTGGAAGATGAGGTAATACAACAATGGAAGAGGAAAAAAACGAGGTAGTCTTAAAGAATTTTATCCAGAAAATCATAGAAGAGGATATAAAGAACGGCAAGAACGGGGGAGCTGTCATAACCAGATTCCCGCCGGAGCCTAATGGATATCTCCATATCGGACACGCAAAATCCATCTGCCTTAACTTCGGCATAGCAAAGCAGTATGGGGGCAGGACAAACCTCCGTTTCGACGACACAAACCCTGCAAAGGAGGAGAACGAGTATATCGACTCTATCCAGGCCGACGTAAAATGGCTTGGCTTTGACTGGGGCGGAAAACCATGCTATGCATCCGACTATTTCGAGAAGATGTACGAGCTGGCTGTAAAGCTTATAAAGGCAGGAAAAGCCTATGTGGACGACCTTTCTGCCGACCAGATCCGGGAATACCGGGGTACCCTTACTGAACCGGGAAAGGAGAGCCCGTTCCGCAGCCGTACAGTAGAGGAGAACCTGGACCTCTTCGAAAGGATGAAGAAAGGGGAGTTCCCCGACGGCTCCAAGACCCTCCGGGCAAAAATAGACATGGCATCGGGAAACCTTAACCTGCGGGATCCTGTGATGTATAGAATTGTAAGGGCAGAGCACCCAAGGCAGGGGAATAAATGGTGCATCTACCCTATGTACGACTGGGCCCACGGCCTTGAGGACTCCATAGAGGGAATAACACACTCCATCTGCACCCTGGAGTTCGAAAGCCACAGACCGCTCTACGACTGGTTCCTGGACCAGCTGCCGGAGATGCACCATCCGCAGCAGATCGAGTTTGCCCGCCTTAACCTTAACTACACAGTAATGAGCAAGCGGAAGCTTCTCCGGCTTGTAAAAGAGGGCTATGTGAAAGGGTGGGACGACCCCCGCATGCCGACAGTTTCGGGCCTGAGAAGAAGGGGCTATTCCCCGGAGGCAATCCGGGAATTTGCTGCCCGCATAGGTGTGGCAAAGATGGACAGCATAGTGGATATCGCCATGCTTGAGTTCTGCCTCCGGGAAGATCTTAACAAGAGAGCTCTCCGCCGTATGGTGGTGCTGGATCCTCTCAAGGTGATAATCGACAACTATCCGGAGGACCAGGTTGAATGGTTCGAGGGAGAGAACAATCCGGAGGAAGAGAACTCCGGCACCCGGAAGATTCCATTCACAAAAGAGCTTTATATAGAACGGGAAGACTTTATGATCGACCCGCCTAAGAAATACTTCAGGCTTTCGCCGGGCAAGGAGATCAGGCTCAAGCATGCCTACTACATCACCTGCACCAGCTACAAGACTGACGACACTGGCAAGGTCACCGAAGTGCACTGCACCTACGATCCACTTAGCAAGGGAGGCTGGACAGAGGATGGCCGGAAGGTCAAGGGTACATCCCACTGGGTAAGCGCAAAGGAGAACCTTAAGGTGGAAGTTCGGCTCTATGACCGGCTCTTTACCAAGGAAAACCCGGACGAGGATGGCGATTTCATCAGCTGTCTGAACCCAGATTCCTGCAAAGTACTGGAGAACTGCCTTGCAGAGGTATCTCTCAAGGATGCAGAACCAGGTCAGTATTACCAGTTCCTGCGGCAGGGCTATTTCTCGCCGGATCCGGACTCCACAGCCGACAAGCTAGTATTCAACCGCAGCGTATCACTTAAGGACAGCTGGGCCCCTCCAAAGTAATTCCGGCAACTGTGTTATTCTGAGGTAGCTCATGAATCTGACGATTTTCTTGCTGGCGCTCCTCTCCGGGGCGCTGAATGCAACCTGGAACTTCTTCATCAAAAAGAAGGCCTCAGATTATTCAGTCATGATCACCGGAGTATGCGTTGCAAACCTAAGCATATTCCCTATAACACTCCTCATTATGGCTACCCGGGGCTTTGACCCCCATGTTATTCCATTCCTCCTGGCTACAGGGGCGGTGGAAGCCATAGATTTCTATATGCTGACCATACTGTATAAGGCCTCAGATATCTCCATGGCATATCCTGTTTCACGTGGAACAGGTGTCATGCTCACCGCA
>CADAEX010000153.1 GCA_902787125.1 uncultured Spirochaetaceae bacterium | reverse complement strand
TGCAGGTGCGGCAGTTTTGTCTGCGAATGATGTTATGTAGTTGATGCCGTCCGGGTCGGTGCCGGAAAGAAGGTCCGATGCCAGTTTTATGTTGGTGAGCACCTCCTCCATAGGGTTTGCGATTACATGGGTAAGGCCGGCCTGGGTAGCCATGGCCAGGAAGGCGGCGTTGGCCCACTTGCGTTCAGGCAGACCGAAGGAGATGTTGGAAAGGCCTATGACAGAGCCGAATCCTTCCTGGGCGGCCCACTTTATAGTCTTTAATGTTTCGGCCGGTGCCTTCTGGTTTGCCGATACAGTCATAGCCAGGCCGTCTATGAGTATGTCGCATTTCTTGAAGCCGTATTTCTCAGCCTTTGCGTATATGTCATTGATAATAGTGATCCGCTCCTGGGCAGTGGCGGGAATCTGGTTTCCCATGATAGGGAGAAGTATGAACATGGCTCCGTACTTGGCGGCGGCCGGAAGCAGCTTCTCAAGCCGGGGGCTCTCTCCTGATATGGAATTCAGAAGGGGCCGGCCAGGGTAGAGGCGCATTGCTTTTTCCGCAGCCTCAGGGTTTGTGGTATCTATGGAAAGTGGCAGGCTGGTCTGAGGTGTCAGGAGAGAGATTATTTTAAGCAGTGTCTCCTCCTCGTTGATCCCCGGCATGCCTGCGTTCACATCCAGAACCGCCGCCCCGGTGCTTTTCTGTTCCCGGGCAAAGGTCTGCACTGTGGTGAAGATGCCCTCTTTCAATTCGGCCTGGAGTTTCTTCTTTCCTGTAGGGTTGATTCGCTCTCCTATGATGCGCACCGGGCTGCCAGACCTGGTTATCACAGTTTCCCGGGCACTTGATAATGCGGCATAATCCGGGGCGTATGCCGGCCGTGGACTCTGGTCAGCCATATTGGTTGCCAGCTCCTTGATATGGTCCGGCGAGGTGCCGCAGCAGCCTCCCATGAAGTTTACACCTGCTTCTGCAAACTGGGCTGCATAGGTGCCGAACTCGGCGCTCCCCATGGGGAACTTTGTCTTGCCATCCTGGATGTAGGGGAGGCCGGCATTGGGTTTGGCCACCAGCGGTATATGGGCAATTGGTTTAAGCTTTTGAATAATAGGCAGCATCTCGGCAGGGCCTGATGAGCAGTTGCAGCCGAAGGCGTGAACCCCAAGGCTCTGGAGTGTTATGAGTGCAGCCTCCGGGGTGGTGCCGTTCAGAGTCCGCACTGTAGGCTCGAATGTCATGGTTGTAAGTATAAAGTTTGGGCACATCTCCTTGATTGCAATGACCCATGCCCTGGTCTCCTGGATATCGATCTGGGTCTCCACGGCAAACATGTCCACGCCGCCGTCTAAAAGACCCTTGATCTGCCGCTTGAACATTGCAACAGCCTCATCAAAATCAAGCTCGCCGAAAGGCTTTATGAACTTGCCGCAGGGGCCGATGTTTCCAGCCACCAGCACTGTTTTTCCTGCATTGTCCGCACATTTGCGGGACACAGATGCAAGCTTCCGGTTCACATCCTCCACATCATCACAGCCATATTCTGAAAGCTTATAGTAGTTGCCGCCGAAGGTGGGGGTGTAGATCACATCGGAGCCAGAGGAGATATATGCGTTGTGGATTGCCTCCTGTACATCAGGGTGCTCCAGTGTCCACAGCTCAGGGCAGACCCCGGCCGGCATTCCCCGCATCTGAAGCTGGGTTCCGGTGGCTCCGTCCAGTATAAGAATCTTTCTTGCAAGAAGTTCATTTATCTCTTCAACACTTCTCATTATCTGACTCCTGTCATTGCTATGACTGATTTCTCCGGTACCAGCATGCAGCTGTCGGTAAGGTGGATATCAAACTGCTCAAGATGTAAAAGGGAATAGAAAATCCTCTGGTTTGAAAGGTCGAAATCGCCGTATCCCGGGGAAAACCGCTTCCTGCTCACCACCCGGCTCTGGTGCTTAAGCATGGTGGCCGCATACTTCACTATCCACTCAAGGCCCCAGTCAGTTATCTCGCTGGCAGTGGCGTCGAATATTACAGCCCGCTCCAGGTTTGTGGCTTTAAGCTCTTCGATTTTATCCATGATTGCCTTGCCTGATGTGGCTGCCATTATCAGTGCAGATGTGGCGCTTTCATTAAGCTTTGCAGGGAGTGTTCCGGTGATGATACCCCCCGATTCCAGCTCTATTCCGTGGTCTGCCGGTTTGAAATCCTGGATGATGTAAGTCCCTTTGAGAGCTATATATCCTGCCGCTTCTTCTATGACAGCCTTCACAGCCTCCAGCTGACAGCTCAGCATGGTGCTGGTGGACTTCTTGTAGCCCAGACGGGTCATAATGCGGGTGTAGGGAATCTCAAAAGGTATATCCATGAGGCCAGTATGGCATATTTTTAAAAATAATGGTACTATTATATTATGAGAAAAATAATAAAAGGGATTCTTATCATGTGTCTGCTTCTTCTGATGTGCATTCCATGTATGTCCCAGGAGGCTAAATTGAAAGACGGTATTTATGCAAAGATTATAACAGACAGAGGAGATATCCTCCTTTCTCTTGAATATGAGAAGGTTCCTGTGACAGTCATGAACTTCACCGGTCTGGCAGAAGGAAAGATTGACGGCGGACAGGGATTAGGAAAGCCATTCTACGATGGACTTAAGTTCCACAGAGTAATAAGCCAGGCAAACGGCGACCCCCAGGACTTCATGATCCAGGGAGGCGATCCCCGGGGCAACGGAACCGGCGG
>CADAEX010000152.1 GCA_902787125.1 uncultured Spirochaetaceae bacterium | reverse complement strand
GTAAACGGTGTTTTTGATCTCTTTCATATTGGGCATGTGCGGCTTCTTAAAAGAGCTAAAGATATGTTCAAAGAAGTTGTGGTTGCCATCGACTCCGATGAATTAGTCATGCAGGAGAAGCGTAAGCCCATATTCTCCCAGGAGGAGCGGCTTGAGATAATCAAATCCTGCCGCTATGTGGACGATGCCCTGATTGTGGACCGCAGCTGGGGGCCTCATGCTTATGATGAGAAAGCTGTCAACGATTTTATGGATAAATATAAGATAGATGCTGCTTTTGTGGCAGCCGATGACCTTGAGTATGTGAAATACTGGTTCGGCCATCTCTATGATCAGCATCGGATTGTGGTGGTGCCAAGAACTCAGGGTATATCCACAACCCAGGTTATAAAGATTGTAAATGGAGATGTTGTCAATCCGTAAGTGATGAACATCCTATATTTTCTCATCATAAAGCCGATAGAGACAGTGCTTGGCTTCCTGTTCCGTGCCTATGTGCAGCTTACCGGGAGCTACGGCCTCTCCATCATACTCCTCTCTCTAAGCGTGACAATAATCATGTTCCCTCTGTTCTATATAGCAGAGGTGTGGAAGAGGAAGGAGCAGGAGGTGGAGAAGCGTATGAAGAGGCGCCTCTCCTACATAAAGAAGTACTACACCGGTCAGAAGAGGTACTGCATGATAAAGGCCACCCATAAGTTTGAGGGCTATACTGCGGCCAGCTCCTTCCGGACATCCTTCGGCCTCCTTATACAGATACCATTCTTCTTTGCGGCCTACCACCTGTTGAGCCATTACGAGCCCTACAGGGGAGTGGGCTGGCTGTTCATAAGGGACTTCGCCCTGCCTGACGGACTGCTGTGGGGGCTGAACCTGCTGCCCATAGCCATGACAGTGATAAACATAGTGTCATCCAGCATCTACATGAGGGGGAGCAGGGCAAGGGACATAGTGGAGCTGTATGTGATGGCAGGTGTGTTCCTGCTGCTTCTGTATGCAAGTCCTGCGGCGCTGGTGCTCTACTGGACCATGAACAACGTGTTCTCGGTGGGCAAGAGCCTCATCTTCCTGAGGCTGTTCCCCCACGAGAAGTATGTACCTGACCCGGAAGACAGGAGCTTCGGGGATTATGTGCAGGGTTTCAGGGATGCAATTAAGCCTTCCCTGACACCAGCCTTTTATATTTTTGCTGTTGTTGCTGTTCTGTTCTCCTTCCAGTGCTGGCAGATTACCTTTAATAAAGAGAGTTTCGAGAACTTGTTCATGGTGACATCGGCTGTTTCCTTTGTCTCTGTGGTGGCTGCTTTTGTGCTGTGGCTGCGACAGGTCAAGGTGTGCCGGAAGGAGGGGCTGGCAAGATCTTGGCGTTTTATGTTGCAGCTCCTGTTCTTTGGCGTCTGTTATCTGGGTTTTGCTGCTTTCGGTTTCTATGGCAAGGTGACTCATGCCGAGGGAGGGCTTCTTCGTAAGCTGGTGCTGGCCTCTACAATATTTGCCGATATACTGCTCTATATTTCTGCTTGTTATATTGCCTCTCGGCGCGATAAGATTACACTGTCCGGTGTTCGGCAGCAGACAGCCCCTGTGGCCAAATCTGCTGACCTGATGGCTCTCTATCGGTGGGCAACTGCTTTCCTGGTACTTTTTGTAACAATTATTTCGCCGGTTCTGGTGTTCTTATCATCTCCAGCAGAGACTGGGATTTCCCTAGGATATCTGCTTGTCTCAAACCTGCCTGTAACGTCAGTTCTGCTGTTTACATCCTTTGTTGTATGGAAGTTGATTCGGAACAAGCAGAACTTGGTTCTTGTATCTGTGGCCGCAGTGCTTGTCCTGGTGCTGTATCAGTACATCCTGCCCAACAACTTCGGTGAACTTGATAAGACTATACTTGGGAAAGCCGATCAGTTGAAGAAGATTCCTGTCTTTTTCTACTGCCTTGATGTGGTTATCCTGTGTGCCTCCGGTATTGTTGCCGGCGTCTTGGTCAGGAAATATCCGGCCCAGTGCAGAACCTGCATAGCTGTAATTTTGATTTGTCTCTGCGGTTTTGCAGGGGTAAAGAGCATAAAATATACATTATCTGATAAACCGGTTGTTGCTGCTGCAGTGGATAAAGCAGAGCTGCCCGAGCAGAACAGCTTGATCAATGGTTATTCCAAGACAGGAAAAAATGTGGTCCTTATAGTCGCCGACATGTTCTCCGGCGGTTATATGGAGCGTATTCTTCAGGAATGTCCTGAATATCGGGATAAACTTTCAGGTTTTACCTGGCACCGGAATATGCTGGCAGCCGCCACCGAGACAGCAACTTCCATGCCTTCCATCTTTGCAGGGGAGGAATACCTGCCTCTGGCTATGAACAGTATGCCTGGTACAGGTGATGAAAAGGTGAACAAAGCTGCCTCCACCCTGTTCCGGCAGGCCGAGAACCAGGGTTATAAGGTTTCTGTTGTAAACGGAAGTGCCGCCTACCTGGCTGGTGCTACCTTGGATGGAACAGCCAGTTCAGATCTTGAGCCCTATGAGCAGTATTGGGAAAAGGTACGGAATATAAAATCCGATTCCAAACGGAAGGTGAACCAGCCCCATCTTTTCACTATGCTTACCATCTTCCAGGGGGCTCCGTACTTCCTTAAGCCTGTCATCTACAACGACGGCGGCTGGCTTATTTTCTCCCGGGTTGCCCTCTTCTGGTATGTCCGCTCCCACGTCTTCAACGAGTATTCCTTCCTGGATCTGCTTCCCGAGATCTCAAACAGCAGGGCC
>CADAEX010000151.1 GCA_902787125.1 uncultured Spirochaetaceae bacterium | reverse complement strand
CCTAACTTCAAGGAGCCTACTGTCAAGAATGCAAAGACTGTCCTATATGCCATGGCTGGATTTGTGGCACTGGTCTTTTTCGGCGTCAGCGCCCTGATCAACTTATACAGGATTCAGCCTAACAGCGAAGCCACTGCAGTAAGCCAGCTGGCAGGGGCAGTATTTGGACACGGCAGTGCCATGTACTTTGCAGTGCAGATCATGACAGTGATCATTCTTGCCCTGGCTGCCAACACTGCTTATGCAGGTATGCCCCTCCTCACTGCTCTTATGGCTAAAGACGGCTTTCTTCCCCGCCGGCTGGTTACCCGGGGAGCCCGTCTCAACTTCTCAAACGGCATCCTGTTCCTGTTTGCCTCCTCCTCTATTCTGGTATTCGCTTTCAATGGAGATCAGCATCTTCTGCTTCCTCTCTATGCCAGCGGAGTGTTCATCTCATTCCTTCTCAACCAGTACGGAATGCTGGTCCATTGGGTAAAGGAAAAAGGTCATGGCTGGAAGATCAAGGCTGTCATAAACGGATTCGGAACTGTTGTCACAGGTATCACCCTGGTGGTGATCGTAATTGTGAAGTTCCTCAGCGGCGCATGGGTCACTCTGGTCTGCATAATCGGGCTTGTATATATGATGCGTAAGATCAGGAAGCATTATGTGTCTGTAGCTGAAGACCTTAAAATCGAATCCACCCAGAAAGCAAAGGAAGTCATACGCAATGTGGCTTCCGGAAAAGTGATCCTGCCTATACAGTCCTTGAACCGCTCTTTCCTAAAGACCTTAAATTGTGCCCTGGGCTGCGGATTCACTGAAATTGAGATTTACCATATATCTGACAACAAAGAACGGGCAGAAGCTCTGAAAGCCTCCATCGAGGAGCTGGGCCTCAATGCAGACTTCCATTATGACATCACACCTTACAGGAACATGAACGAAGTTCTTCTGAAACATGTGGAGGAAGAGGCAGATATGCTTGGTCCAAACCGCAGTCTGGTAATAATGATGGGAATGCTGGTTGTGACAAAACAGCTTGAGAAGCCGCTGCACAACCAGACAACCCAACGTCTGATGAAAGAACTGGAGACATACCAGAATGTCTCAGTCTTCACAGTACCTTATCTGATATAATCTCACTTGCTAGGTTCCGGAACAGCCTGTGCCTGTGGCTCTGCCGGAGCCTTCGGAAGGACACCTGGCTTAGGAGGCATCATCTTGTGGGGATGACACCAGAAGCGGGGCGGAAAGCAGCGATGACCTCCGAAAGCCGGCGCCTGTGCAGGAGCTGAGCTAATCATCGGATAATGATGCATATGATTATGACTGCTGTTCATTGCCATTGGCACCAGGATGCACATCTGCACCACCAGAAGGACAAGAATCACAATACAGATTGTGAATACTGCGAACAATAATTTGTTGTTTTCCATAATTTACCTCTTTTGATTTAATTTCACAGATTAAACCGGAAAAGAGGATAAACAGTTAATGAAAATTCAATGAAAAAATTGTTATTTTTCCCAGGGGAAGATGTACTGCTTAAGCCCAAGCTCGTCACGGACAGCAGAAATCTCCTTCTGGACAGGCTCGGTTATAGGCACACCTTTGTCCTTCCGCTCCTGCCAGATATTCCACTCTTTCTCCCCTGCTGTGAAGATATGATCTGCACCCGGGGCCTTGGTGGAGTTACGGACCTTGCGGAGAATCTCACCAGCCTTCTTCCGTGCCAGTTCCTCCCCCAGGAAGTGGCCTGTGTCTATGGCGATGAAGAAATGGCCCAGGTGGTATGGCCCCGGCTTCCCTATAGGATCCTTTCCTACCAGCATCTCGCCGTAGGCCCCATCCTGCAGGATTGCAGAGAGGAACTCCACAACCATAGCGTAACCGTAGCCCTTGTAGCCGCCGAGGGCCTCGCCGGCACCGCCCAGCGGCAGCAGCGCCGCATCGCCTTTACGTATCATCTTAAGGGCCTTGTCAGGGTCCCCTTCGTATTCCTGGCCGTCGTGGGTTATGACTGTACCCTGATGAACCGGCTCTCCGGTGCGGATATAGTATTCTATTTTACCATTCTGTGTGATGGATGTGGCGCAGTCCAATACAAAGTCGAAGTCCTCGTCAGTCGGTATGCCGATGGTAAGCGGGTTGGTGCCGAACATACCGTCCACACCCCAGGTGGGAGCTACCGATGGGCGGGCGTTGGTGCCTGTGATGCCGATGCAGCCCTGCCTTGACGCCTGGGTGGCATAGTAGCCGGCGATTCCATAGTGGCATGAATTGCGGACTGCAACCATTCCCATTCCATACTTCTTAGCCTTATCTATAGCCATCTGCATGGATTTATAACCTATAACCTGCCCCATACCGTCATGGCCGTCTATGACTGCAGTTGTCTCGGTCTCCTTAAGTATCTCCAGATTGGTAACAGGATTCTGGATTCCCGCCTTGATACGGTCCAGATAAATAGGCTTGAACCGGTTGCAGCCGTGGCTCTCTATGCCTCTCCTGTCCGATTCCAGAAGAACATCGGCACAAATCTTGGCATCCTCCTCTGGAACGCCATAACCTTTGAATGCATCTATTACAAATGAAGTAATCAAATCCCAAGGACATACAACTCTGCTCATACAAGCCTCCGAAACCATAATATACCATAAGCTAATCATTGACAACTTTTCTTTCAGAATAGATAGAAATTCTTCACCAACGTTGGTATCAATTGGTAATATTTTGCCATTTCTACCAGGTTTCTATAAAATTTCTGAATTGTTAAGTCCTTGTGTTGT
>CADAEX010000150.1 GCA_902787125.1 uncultured Spirochaetaceae bacterium | reverse complement strand
TCCGGTGAGGTGGCGGGAATAGTTCTCAATGCCGCTGCAGTAGCCCATCTCCTCCATCATCTCTATGTCATATTCAGTGCGGCTCTTGATACGCTGGGCCTCCAGCACCTTGTTGGCATCCATAAGCTGGGCGTAGCGCTCCTCCATCTCCTCCCTGATGCTGTCCATGGCGCTCTTGAGCTCATCAGGAGGCACCACGAAGTGCTTGGCAGGGTAGACTGTGATGAACTCATAGTCTCCGGTGTCGGCCCTGGTTATGGGGTCGAACTCGGTGATGCTTGAGATCTCGTCCCAGTCGAACTCTATACGGTAAGCCATCTTGGAGTAGGCGGGGAATATCTCGATGGAATCCCCGTGGATGCGGAAGTTTCCCCTTTCGCCAACAGCGTCGTTCCGCTCGTACTGCATGTCCACCAGCTGCCTTGCCATAAGGGATATGCTGCGCTGCTCACCCACTTTGAGCACAAGACGCATCTCGCTGTAGGTGGTGGGGTCGCCCAAGCCGTAGATGCAGGATACTGTAGAGACAATTATCACATCGGAACGCTCCAGAAGAGCGGAGGTGGCGGCAAGGCGGAGCCGCTCGATCTCGTCGTTTATGCTTGCATCTTTTTCTATATATAAATCTTTGGAGGGAACATAGGCCTCGGGCTGATAATAGTCGTAGTAAGAGACGAAGTATTCAACAGCGTTGTCCGGGAAGAAGTCCCTGAACTCACGGTACAGCTGGGCTGCCAGAGTTTTGTTGTGGGAGAGGACCAGGGTAGGCTTTCCAACCTTCTCTATGATCTTGGCCATGGTGAAGGTCTTGCCCGATCCGGTTACCCCTTTGAGAATCTGTTTTTTATATCCTTTCTTTATCCCCTTGGACAGCTCTTCGATGGCCTTTATCTGGTCTCCTGCAGGCTGGTAGGGGGCAACTGCCTTGAACTCTCCCATGGTTAGATAATACTACAAAGCAGAGGCTGCAACAAGGCTGTTAAATAATACTTGCATAAAGTGGAAAATAGGCTTATAAAAAAATATACTTTTGAGGGGAACTATGAAAAGAAATATTCTCGTAGGCATTGTTGCCTCATTCTTGCTGATATGTCTTATCGCCTGCAGTATTTTTGAAAGTGGTCACCCCAATACTGTGCAAACATATATCTCTACTAAAGTCAAAGGCGAGGAAATACGTATTCCTGTCAGGGTAAGTACTGTTGCTAACGCCGCCGACAATAATTCTTTTGTCGATTCTACAATCTTTGACAATGACCTTGCTCTGATTAGCCTTGTAATGGCATCTAAGACTGGTTCAGAGAAGAAAATCAGAAAATTTTTCTCTGAGATGGAACTTGACAATATAGTATGCAGTGCTAATTATGATAAAGGCACTGCCGATTCCATCTCTTTCTGCATGGGCCATTATAGTGTTGAGGGATATGATTTAATTGCAGTGGCTGTCAGAGGCATTGATTATGACGTTGAATGGGCCAGCAATTTCAAGATAGGCACAAGCGGAGACCACCAGGGATTCACCGAGGCAGCCACCCAGGTTTATGATGGACTCACCTCTTATATAAACTCAAAATACAAGAGCTCATATGACAGCGGAAAGATCCTTCTGCTTATGACCGGGTATTCCCGGGGGGCGGCGGTGACCAATGTGCTTTCATACCTTGTGCTGGCTGACCCGGTCAAGAAGCTGAATATACCCCTGAAGCAGGTGGCAGCCTATACATTCGGCACCCCCAGGGGACTTTGTGCAGAACATGCAATAGCATTCCCCAATGTATTCAACATCTTTACTTCAGCTGATGTTGTTACATATATTGCTCCTGAGATATACGGAATGTACCGATGTGGAAGGGATATCAATATATACGATCCCCAAAACTCAGATTACACCAGAATGAGTACAAAAGAGACAAAGGGAAAAAATATAAGCGAGACAGTATGGTATGAGTCGCGAGTGGATAAGCTGGCAAAAGATAATAAAAAGGATATCCCTAAGTTCAGACTTGAAACTTTTAACTATAAGAAGGGAAAGACTCCCGGTGCAAGTGAAATACCATATGGAACGTGTGAAAAATCTGCAATAGAATGGCTTTTGAACCTGATCCTGACAGATGGCGGGATAGAAAATCCTTATAAAGGATACAGCTTTAAGACCAGGGAAAAGTTTGCAACTACCATCCAGCCTTATTTTTCTTATTTCATCCAGTATTTTTTAGGCTATCCAGAAATTATGGAAGATGTTGGAGATAAGTTTAAGAAAGAACCGATTCTAACTCCGGCGAGGTGGTTCTTGGAAAGCGATGGAATATATAAAGATATGAAAGAAATAATGGATAAATATCATATCGCTTATGATGATTCTGAACTCAAGAGGGCCTGCACTGCACTTTATGAGATGGTTGATTTCAGCAATGGTGACGGATGTCTGTTCAATACAATCTTAGAATTGATTCCTTCGGCTGTAGCAGGCAACAAAGACTTAAGCCGGATGGTTTATCTCCATATGCCCGATATGGCCCTGATCATGCTGTGGGACTACCTGAAATAACTATGGAGAAAATATGAAAAGAATTGTTTTCTCTTCTGGGCTTTGACCACATAGTGTGCAACAAGGATTATGACTCCAACTCCGCCGATTCCATCTCCTATTGCATAGGTCATTACAAGGACGGCAGCTATGACCAATGTTCTTTCCTACATGGTGCTGGCTGATCGAAGGGATATCAATCTGTTTGAGTCCAAAGAATCAGATTATAAAAGAAAGAGTACGAAAGAAGAA
>CADAEX010000149.1 GCA_902787125.1 uncultured Spirochaetaceae bacterium | reverse complement strand
TCAATTATATAGTTTTTTTATATGCCTATCTTCCATTTTTTTTTTTTTTTTTTAAAGCCATGTTGCAGCCTCTGCTTTGTAGTATTATCTAACCATGGGTGCATTCAAGGCTGTTGCCCCCTACCAGCCCGCCGGCGACCAGACCAAGGCCATAGCTGAGCTGAGCGAGGGTATACAGAAAGGTTACAGGAAACAGATTCTCAAAGGGGTCACCGGATCAGGCAAGACATTCACCATGGCCAAGATCATCGAGAAGGTTGGAAAGCCTACCCTGGTGCTGTCCCACAACAAGACTCTGGCGGCACAGCTGTACCGGGAATTCAAGGACTTCTTTCCCGACAATGCAGTTGAATACTTTGTCTCCTACTACGACTACTATCAGCCCGAGGCTTATGTCCCATCCAAAGATTTATATATAGAAAAAGATGCAAGCATTAATGACGAGATAGAGCGGCTCCGTCTGGCCGCCACCTCTGCCCTACTGGAGCGCAGCGATGTGATAATTGTCTCCACAGTCTCCTGCATCTATGGCTTGGGCGACCCCACCACATACAGCGAGATGCGTCTTGTGCTCAAGGTTGGTGAACAGCGGAGCATATCCCTTATGGCAAGACAGCTGGTGGATATGCAGTACGAGCGTAACGACGCTGTGGGCGAGCGGGGAAACTTCCGTATCCACGGGGATTCCATCGAGATTTTCCCGGCCTACTCCAAGATGGCCTACAGGATAGAGTTTGACTGGGACGAGATCTCAAGCATCACCGAGTTCGATCCTATCAGCCCAGCGTATCAAGAGCCGCACTGAATATGACATAGAGATGATGGAGGAGATGGGCTACTGCAGCGGCATTGAGAACTATTCCCGCCACCTCACCGGACGGAAAGAGGGAGAACGGCCATTCTGCCTCATAGACTACTTCCCTAAGAATGACTTCCTTTTATTTGTGGATGAGTCCCATGTGACCCTGTCCCAGGTGCGGGCAATGTACGAAGGGGACCACTCCCGCAAGCAGACCCTCTATGACCATGGATTCCGTCTAAAGTCGGCCATGGACAACCGCCCTCTCAAATACAACGAGTTTGAGTCGTTGCAGGACAAGGTCATCTATGTATCTGCCACCCCGGGACCCGAGGAATACCAGAAGGCAGAGAATGTAGTGGAGCAGATAATCCGCCCTACCGGCCTTCTGGACCCGGAAATCGTGGTGCGCCCCACCAAAAATCAGATTGAAGACCTCTATAAAGAGATAAAAGAACGTATAAAGGCGGGAGACCGGGTGCTCATAACCACCCTGACCAAGAAGATGGCCGAGGATCTGACCGACTATTTAAGCTCCCTTGACCTGAAGGTGCGCTACATGCACTCAGAGATTGAGACCTTTGAGCGGGTTGAGATAATCAAGGAGCTGCGGACCGGCAAGTGCGACGTGCTGGTGGGAATAAACCTTCTCCGTGAGGGCCTTGATATCCCGGAGGTCTCCCTTATAGCCATAATGGATGCAGACAAGATAGGATTCCTCCGTTCCGCCACATCCCTTATCCAGACCATAGGGCGGGCTGCCAGGAATGTGAACGGCAAGGTGATAATGTACGCAGACAAAACAACCGACGCCATGGCAGAAGCCATAACCGAGACCCAGCGCCGCCGGGCCATACAGCAGGCATACAACACAGAGCACGGCATAACTCCTACCACCATAAAGAAGAGTGTCCAGGACATCCTTGTACGGGTGCAGGAGGAGAAAAAGCGGGCCGAGGAAGTGAATGTGCAGGTTATGCGGGACAGCTTCAACATTGTGGAGCCCAAGAGCAGGAAAAAGCTTATCAAGGCTCTGGAGAAGGAGATGCTGGAGCATGCAAAGAATCTGGAGTTCGAGGAGGCCGCAGTGCTCAGGGACGAGATAGAGCGGCTTAAGGAGATAGGCTGATGGAAACCGTGATTCTGGCCTCCCAGTCCAAGGGGCGGCGGGAACTGCTTGAGAACGAAGGTTTCTCATTAGTTCCACTGCCCGCTGACATAGACGAGAACATTCCATGGGTGAACCCGGAGAAGGAAATACAGACTCTGGCAGAGAAGAAAGCTTTGGCCTGTCACGCCCAGCACCCCGAGAGACCTGAGAAATGGATAATAGCAGCCGACACCCTGGTTGTGTTCCAGGGCAAGCCCATAGGCAAGCCGGCCGACATAGACGAGGCCAGAGCATTCCTCAAGGCCCTGTCAGGCAGGATGCACACTGTTATTTCCGGGGTGGCATTCCTTGACTGCACCACCGGCAGCCTCTACTCAGACAGCGATGTGTCGGAGGTCCACTTTAAAACATTGACAGATAAAGAGATAGAAGATTACCTGGCCACAGGGGAATGGAAAGGAGCTGCCGGTGCCTACCGGATACAGCACAGGGGCGGCGGCCTGGTTGAGAGGATCGAGGGCTCATTCAGCAACATAATAGGCTTGCCATTATCTAAATTATTTAATATAATGCACGCTGCAGGGTATCCTGCAAATTAATCTTCCGGCTGTCAAAGACAGTACGAGAAAAAGAGATGGAGCGGTAAAGTACCGCAATTTAGGAGGAAAAATGGCAGTAGTAACAATGAAAAATCTGCTGGAGTCTGGTGTACATTTCGGACATCAGACAAAACGTTGGGACCCTCGGATGAAGAAGTTCATCTTCGCAGAGCGCAACGGAATTCACATCATCGATCTTCAGAAGACCATCACAGCCATCAAGGATGCGTATGAGTTCATCAGATCAACAGTAAAAGACGGCAAGTCTGTCCTTTTCATCGGAACCAAGAAACAGGCACAGATGGCAGTCGAGAAAGAAGCCACAAGATGTAATATGTATTACGTCAACAACCGCTGGCTCGGTGGTATGCTCACCAACTTCGCAACAATCAAGAAATCAATCAACAGACTCAAGAAAATCGAGAAGATGGAGATTGACGGCACATTCGAGAGCCTGACAAAGAAAGAGGTTGCTCTTCTTCAGAAGGAGAAGGCAAAGCTGGACAAGAACCTGGCAGGTATCAAGGAGATGAAGGATCTCCCAGGAGTCATCTTCATCATCGACACAAAGAAAGAGGCAATTGCAGTTGCAGAAGCCCGGAAATGCCACATTCCTATCGTAGCTATCGTAGATACAAACTGCAACCCTGACGGAATCGACTTCCCTATCCCGGGTAACGACGATGCTATCAGAGCTATCACACTGTTCACTTCTATCATTGCCAACGCAGTAGTAGAGGCAGACAACGAGATCGGTCTCCAGGTTATCGAGAATATCGAGGGCGAAGAGGCACCAGCTGCTGAGGGCGCTGCAGAGAAGGAAGAGGAAGAGCCTACCATGGAAGAAGTGATGGGCGAGAAGAAGAGCGGCAAGTTCACAGACGAGGATTACTCCAACTATGTTCCAGAAGAGAAGGCAGAGGACAAGCCGGAAGAGGAAGAGAACAAGTTCGGAATCGACGAGGACAAGTTCGAGGACAAATAAGGAGTACACTTATGGAAATTAAACCTATTGATGTTAAGAATCTTAGAGAGAAGACCGGCGCCGGAATGGGCGACTGCAAGAAAGCTCTCATCGAGGCAGAAGGCAATATCGAACAGGCAGTGAAGATCCTTAAGGAGAAAGGCCTGGCAGCAGCTGCAAAGCGCAG
>CADAEX010000148.1 GCA_902787125.1 uncultured Spirochaetaceae bacterium | reverse complement strand
TTCCGGCAGACAGAATAACGCTGGATCCTGGTCTTGGCTTCGGAAAGGATACTGAGCACAACCTGCTTCTGATGCGTCAGATCGGTCAGTTCACGGAGCTTGGGTACCCTGTCCTTATAGGGTGTTCCCGCAAGCGTTTCATAGGTGCTGTGACAGGTGCTGATGTGGATGGAAGGCTGGCCGGAACACTGGCAGTGAATGCTTTTGCAGCTGCCCATGGAGCTGGTGTGCTTAGGGTTCATGACGTCAGGGAGACATCTGACATGGTCAAGATGCTCTTTTCCCTTGGAGATATTGCAGTCAGGAGGTGACTATTGGAAAGTTTAGTCTCTTTCTTCACAACCTATGTCAGGCCATTCCTGGATGTGGTTGTCCTTGCTTTCCTGATCTATCAGGTTTATAAGATTCTTCTCCAGAACAACGCTCTTCCGGCTATCAAAGGTGTGGTTGCGGCAGCAGCACTCTATGCCCTGGCATATATCTTCCAGCTGGATACCATCCTTTGGATACTTAACAGACTTGCTGGTGCCCTTATCATCATAGTTGCCATCATCTTTCAGTCAGAGATCCGCAACTTCTTTATCAAGGTTGGACAGAGCCGGTTCCTCCAGAGCCGTCACAGGACAATCGGAACCGAGGTTGAGTCTGTGGTAAGCGCAGCAGAAATTCTCTCTTCGATGAAAAGGGGAGCCCTGGTTGTCTTTTCCCGACAGACCGGACTTAAGAACATAATAGATACAGGAACAATCCTGAATGCAGATATCTCATCAAGCCTTATTGTGACTATATTCGGAAAAGATACTGCACTCCACGACGGTGCAATAATCATCTCCGGCAAGAAGATTGTTGCTGCCGGCTGTTTCCTTCCTCTCTCAGAGCAGAAGGGAATAAGAAAGAGCTTCGGAACCAGGCACAGGGCAGCCCTTGGAACTGCCGAGACCACCGATGCAGTTGTCCTTATTGTCTCTGAGGAGACAGGAGCAATTTCCCTGGCTTATAACTCTAATCTCTATTATGACCTTAAGCATGATGAGCTCTTGAGCACACTGAACAATCTGGTGGTACTGGGTCTTACCCAGAGCGACAGCGGGGAGGATGAGGAATGACAACCGGAAGATTTTTCAAAGTTATCACCCGGAACTGGGCCGCAAAGCTTTTCTGTTTCGCTATTGCAGTTGTAGTTGTGCTGTTCAACAGGATGGGTAAGATAGAAGACCGTACCATGAACATTCCTTTCAAGCTCTACACCAATTCTGAGTATCTGACAGTACAGGATATCCCCCGTACAATAAAGGTGTCGCTCCGAGGTAACAAGGATGATATCTATTCTATTCTCAGCAGCGATCTTACCGCATTTGCAGATTTCACCAATGTGGCAGAGAACGGAAGCTATGCAAGACCTATAAAGATAGAGCGCAGCGGAAGTGCTCTCTACATCACTCCCCTGGAGATTCATACAACTCCTAACCAGATAAACCTGGCTTTCGAGCGCAAGACTATCAAGCGTATCCCCCTTGAGCCTGTCGTAAGAGGTACTCCTGCCGAAGGCTACGAGATTTCCGGTACGTTCCTTTCTCCTAACTTTGTGACAGTGGAAGGGCCGGAAAGTGTTCTTGACTCCATATCTTCCTTCAAGACCACCTCTGTTGACCTTGACGGACACTCAGACAACTTCTCTGTACAGGTAGGAGTGGAGAACAGCAATAAATTTGTCCAAGTGCTCAACTCCGATGTAAGGCTTTCCCTGAGTATTGCCAAGATCATGGTTGTAAGAACTGTCCAGAATGTCACTATATTGCTGGCAGAGTGTGCTGATAACCTTACAGCTGTTCCTAATGTGCAGGCCGGCTCCATAAAGCTGGAGGTAAACAGCAGGAGAGCAGATACTATTCAGGCATCTTCCATGAAGCTGGTGGCAGAGATGGGAAGTATAAAGGAACCTGGAACATATATTCTTCCTCTTAAGCCGGCAATACCCAGCGGTATGAATATGGTGGGCTTCTCTCCCGAAACTGTGGAGGTTACTGTAACTTCCAGGAACATAACTCAGGAATCCCAGGAGACACCTGCCCCGGAAGCACCGAAAGAATGAATATCAAGCTTACTGTAGCATATGATGGGACAGCCTATTGCGGCTGGCAGATCCAGAATGATGACGACACTATCCAGGGGCGTATGGAAAAGGCTCTTGAGAAACTTCATGGCCACCCTGTAAAGCTGACAGGGGCCGGGCGTACCGATTCCGGGGTTCATGCAAGAGGACAGTGTGCCAATTTTATAACCGATATGACCATGCCGGTTGAAAAGTTCAGGGAAGCACTGAATTCATTTCTTCCATCCGATATCAGGATCCTGAGAAGCGAAGCTGCTGATGACAGCTTCCATGCCCGCTACGATGCCACAGAGCGGATATATAAATACTACATTCTGCCCAGGGCTTTAAGTTATCCGTGGACAGACCGTTACAGCCTGACTGTTAAGGAACAGCTTGATATAAACAGACTTAATGAACTGGTGTCGCCCCTTGTTGGATTCCATTCCTTTGCCTCTTTTGCCTCTGTGATGGAGGATGGTTACCCTATGGAGCGGACTGTGAACTCTGCTGTTTTTTACCAGAACCAGGGTTATACTGTGTTCAAGATATCTGCCGACGGCTTTTTAAGACGCATGGTGCGTTCAATTACAGGCACAGTGCTTGATCTGTATGAGAAAGGGGAGGATGGTTCTGCCATGAAATCTGTTCTGGAAGCTCAGGACCGTTCTGCAGCCGGACCATGTGCTCCGGCAAAAGGGCTCTTCCTTGACCAGGTGATATATGGGAAACATTGATTCTGAATTATATAAACTTATAAGCAATACTCAGGACTATATTCAGTATGGCATGATTTCGGACCGGCAGCTGCCAGATATGATGCTTAAGCAGGAAGAGCCTCATTCTCTTGATAAGATTGCAGCC
>CADAEX010000147.1 GCA_902787125.1 uncultured Spirochaetaceae bacterium | reverse complement strand
GAAATCTCCATGGTTCGATGCCGGAATCCAGCTGGTGCTGGGAATGCCTCTTGACCAGCAGGTGCTCCCATCGGGCAGTTTCTTTCTCCCTGCCCTGGTTTACCACATTATAGCAGGCAGCACTTTAAGTGACGGCAGACCGCTGGTCTCCAGCGATGAGGTTCTTTACAGGTCAACTGCTGACCTGATAAATGACCCATTACTTGACCCTTTAAATGACCTGATAAAAATCAGCCTGCCGCTGCTTCTTGCTCTCCTTCTGCTGGCTGTTGAAGTGGCGCTCATATACCTGAGCTGCTTCAGAAAAATGGGCTGGGCAAAAAAGAGCCTGAACTGCTATGAATACACTCTGGTGCTCTTGAACTTCTTATTCGGACTCCTGGTCTTCTACCTGTGGTTCATTTCTGACCATACCGCCACCAAATGGAACCTGAATCTGCTGTGGTGTTCACCTTTGTCCCTGATTTTCCTGGTCACATTCTTCCTGAAAAATCATAATGCGATAAAATATTTTTCTGCTTTCATGGCAGCCATGGGTGTGATATTCCTGCTTGTTCTGCTGGTGGGACTCCAGGCCACATGCGGAGCCCTTATCCCTCCTCCGGTCCTTTATATCATACTGTTCGGAAGAAGATTATTCATCAGTCTTTCCTGATGCGGAAACTGCCGTTGCCATTTTCATCACATTTGATGTTATAGATAGTTATACCAGAGTTTCCGGTCTTGGAATGAACATCTGTCATACTGGTGTAGTAATTTGTATTAGGCCCTGTGTCATAGGCTCCACCGGAAGAATCCCCTGAAACAACACATCCCATAGAGATACATACTGCAGCCAGAGTCACAGCTGCTGCAGCACACAATTTTCTCCGTCCTGCATACCAGAACCAAAGAAGAGTGATAACAACACTAGATCCGATAACTGTGTCAATGAACACAGGGAGCAATGGGATGTCTGCCCTGCTGGCACTATCATCTGGCCCTACAGAAGTCAGAGTCTTGCTTCTGAAAAGTGCAGTAGTGGTAAACCAATAATCTTGCGAACCGCCTCGCCACAGATTGCCCAGACCGTTTACTTTATAGTTTGCTGCCTTTGCCTCGACAATCATGGAGCCATGAGTCCGCCAAGCACCACTGTTAATATTATTATTGTTCCATTTGCTGCTTTCAAGAATTCCATTATGAAGCTGAGTGATAAGAAGTCCACTCTCGGGAACAGCCATATCGATGCCTGTCATGTTCTCAGCTTTGCCCTCAAGGGTAAGATACTGGTTATTGCCTAGATCTACCCGATACAGTTTTGCTGTAGGGTTATTAATATTTTCAAAAGTATATCCTTTGTCTTCCCCTGATTTGGGAGTTATATCTGTTTCGGCAATCCAGCCAAGCCTTGCCCGTTCCCAGCCTAGCATAGGGGCAGGATCTGATCCTGCTGGAGCTGATGAGTGGTTATTTCCGAGAGATCCCCAGGACCCAGAGGCCATAAGGCTCCATGCCCCTTCTCCCGCTGTAGAAGCAAAAAAGCCGGTATCATAAGTATCCGGGAGCCCTAGGATATGACCGAACTCATGGCAGAACACTCCGACAGTAGATTCATAGTTGGTTATATTATATTCAGGTACAATAATATAATTATCAAATGTTTTTCCATCGATAGTCACGGGGTTTACCTTTGGCTCTCGTCCTTTATCCCGCTCTATAGACATAGAAGACTTATGGGACCAGATACACTTGTCACTGACACCGCCCTGCTCCTCTCCTGGTCCGGAGTGAATTACGATGACACAGCAGGGATCCACCCCATCAACATCCGCAGCAGTCAGCTTTTTCAACATTTCCTCAACAAATGTTGCCGGATAGGAATCAGATCTACCACCTGTGGGTACCCCATAGTAATCATATTTTTCTTTTGAAGTATATTTTGACTCATTCAGAATTTTAAAGGAGATATTGAATGCCCCCAGTGACTGCTGCTGATAAAATTCAGACATAGTAAGACCGGTACCATCCTGCAATAAATCATAATAGTAATCGGCGTCATGAACCTTCGCAAATGGGATAGTTGCTCCCTTATCTGAAGTACCTGGAATTATTGCATTAAAGCCATATCCGTCAAATGAGGCTAAGATAACCAGTATCTTTTTTGTCTCCAATGATATACTGCTTGATTTTGCCGCACTGCTTTTAGTGGCCGAACGCAGTAACATAGGAGTTTCTTCCGATGCCTCTATTGCCTCTATCTCTCGGATACTGCCGTCGTGCTTAAGCCCTGACCCTGGCATAGGAGGCATGGCATAAAGAGTTGAGACTAAGAATAAAAGCAGGATAGGGAGAAGAAGCTTTTTCACTTTTTAACAGGCTCCTCTGGAACAAAATCAAAAACTTTGATTCTATAGTTGTAATCATTAATACCCAGCGCAGCCTTTGCCTTGGGGTTATAGACCCGGACCAGGCTTGTTATATAGCCGTAAGTCTCATCATATTTGACAATATAGAGCATAGGGGCATTTCTTTTATTTTTTCTTACCAGCTTCTTGGTTGAATTATGCAGCTCGTCAATTGTATACTGCTTGACTCCGGCAAGATCTGTCATAGGGGATTCATCCCGCAGGCAGCTGACTACTTTTTTATCCACCACCTTAAGCTCAAAGAGAGTGTCGGGCCTGTTTCCGGCAGCATATATCAACTTAATCGAATATGATTTAATATCATGGTCTTTCCACTTGATGATATTGTCGGCCAGGGTCTTGGTGTCGCTTCTTCCCAGTTCTCTTGCCCCGCTGCCGAAACAGAAGGCCGCAACTGCGAAAATAAGGATGAAGACAAGAACAGTTTTTCTCATCATTTCTTTCCCTCAAGCATTTCCACTTCTTCCTTGATCACTTTCCGGTACTCCGGATTCTCATATGCGTATCGGATTATGGCGCTGAGATATCCGGCAGGAGTTCCGGTATCAAGCCGTTCCCCTTCTATTACCGCACATACAACTTTCTTCTGATCCATCAGTTTCTTA
>CADAEX010000146.1 GCA_902787125.1 uncultured Spirochaetaceae bacterium | reverse complement strand
TTCATATGTGTAGCCCTTCTCCTCAAGGGTCTTGACCAGGTCGATCATCTCCTTGATATGCTCTGTTGCCTTGCAGGCTATTGTAGGACGGATTATGTTAAGTCTGTCGGTGTCGTTGAAGAATGCCTTGGTGTAGAAGTCTGCTATCTCATAGACTGTCTTGCCTGTGGCCTTGGCGCTCTTCTCCATCTTGTCCTCGCCGTCATCGGCATCGGAGGTAAGATGGCCCACATCGGTGATGTTCATCACATGCTTCACCTTGTAGCCAAGGTATGTGAGGGTGCGCTTTAAGAAGTCCTCGAACACATAGGTTCTCAGGTTTCCGATATGAGCATAGTTATAGACTGTGGGGCCGCAGCCGTAGAAGCCAACCTTGCCAGGCTGGATAGGTACAAAGTCCTGTACTTCGCGTCCCATGGTGTTGAAAAGTCGTAATCCCATAATGCACTCCCCTATTTATATAGAATAAAAAAAAATAGTAAAAAAGTAAAGCACACGCCCAGCATGGGCTTAGGCTGTTATCGCTTTTGCCAATTCGACTATCTGTTGTGGTGAGAGAGTCTCGGCACGGGTGCTGACATCGATGCCAAGGCTCTGGCAGGCAGACTGCACCTTCTCTATGCCGTAGGGACGCAGGTTGTTCAGCAGGGTCTTCCGGCGGGATCCAAACATGTCCCGGATTGCCCTGAGCACCTGGGAAGTTGCATACTCTTTAAAGCCTGGCTTGGGAGTGAATGTCACAATGCCTGATACCACATCGGGAACAGGATAGAAGGAACCGCTCTTGAGGTCTCCTTGATAAGAGACATCACAGGCAAGCTGACAGAACACAGAGAATGATGAATAGTCAGCAGAGCCTGGCTTTGCAGTTATGCGCTGCCCCATCTCCTTCTGCACAGTGAACACCATGCGGTCTGCAAGACAGTCCCCCTCTATAAGCTGGGTGATCATTGCAGAGGCGCTGTTATATGGGAGGTTTCCGAATATGGCATCCGGCTTGCCGGACTGCTCTGCAACAGCCTTCCATGTCTTCACCATATCTCCGGCCACAATCTTAAAACCAGGATGGGAACCAAACTGCTCAGAAAGAAAATCGATGTAGCCCCGGTCTATTTCGAACACTGTCAGATGGCCGCTCTGTCCTACTTTCTCCAATGCCATGGAGGTCATGGCACCGAGACCGCCCCCTATCTCCCAGACAGAATCTCCTTCCTTTATATTAATGAAAGAGAGCACCTTCTCCCGGGCTGCCCGGGATATCATGAAATTCTGACCGAACTTCTTGGTGGGGCGCAGTCCCCGCTCAGTGAGAACAGTGATTATCTCTCTCTGGGAATCGTAGTTCATAAAAAAAATTGGCAGCTCCTCCATATATTATGGAAGAAACTGCCAAATAGTCAATCTAAAAAACTTTTATCAGTTTGTTACAGTAACTTTAAGGGACTGGCTTCCAGCAACCTTGCCGTCGCGGTATGAGTTTATCTTGACAAAACCGGCAGTCTGCCCTGTTATAGATGCAAATTCAGAGCCTGTCCACTGTGGAGTTGCTTTATAAAAGAAAACAAAACTGCTTAAGTCCACTGCCTCTTAGACAGATACAATGCGGCTTGCAACTCCGTGGTATGCATCTACGGCAAGGGAGACCTTTACAGGACCGTTATCAGAAGAACCGCTGTTGGAACAGGCAGAAAGCCCAACAAGAAGAGTCAATATCAGAATAAATATATGTGTTCTGCGTAAAGCAGATTTACTTTTTAATATCATTTTAGTTAGCACAAAAACTAGTAATAGTTACTATTTTTTTAAAAAAAATTATTTGCCCAAAGAAAATCAATAAAATTACCAAAAAAAGTTAAATTTTTTTACCCCAACCCGGGGATTAAGGCTCCCCATCTTACTATTGTTTCAATAAGGCAGAACAACACGTTCAGTACATGCTGCTGGCACAGTCCTAAAACCATAAGTAGCGGAACTGGAACCAGAATACAGGCAAGGCCAATGCACATGTACAGGGTTACCACGGGTGAGATGACCATTGACGAAAGGATTCCTGCTGGGTACACCACCCCGAAGTTATATACAGTTACAGGAACTATCATTATTACGGCCGCAAGAGAGCAGGCAATACCGGTGGCAATTAGGCTCGGCAAGACTCTCTCAAGAGAGTCGGAAATGGGTGTGGTGAAAAGCAGGATTCCAGCCAGTGCCAGGAAGGAGAGCTGGAAAGAGATGGAGAAGAAGTATTCAGGAAATATCATAAGTGTAAGGGAGAAAGAGAACACCAGCACACGCATCAGATTGACCTTTGCCCCCACAAGCCTGCCTGTCGAGACCAGGGCGAACATAATTACAGCCCGCAGCAACGACGGGGAGATACCTGCCATAAAGAGATATAGCACATTCACTGCATTCACAGCCAGTATGGAGAGCTTTGGCCCTGCGAACCGGCGGACTATGAAAAAGACAAACAGGGCTATTATACCCAGGTGCATACCAGAAAGGGCAAGCACATGCGACACCCCTGCCCTTCGGAACTGCTCCTTTAGCATGGGGTCCATGTTATCGCGGCTCCCTGTCAAAAGCGCCTCGGCAAGGTAGCTTTTCTGCCCATACACAAGCTGTATCTTATCGGTAAAGGTCTGCACCATGTTCCTGCGAAGAGTAAGCAGCCTGTTCCGGCTTTCGGAAATCACAATTTTCTTGGCAGAAAAGCTTTCTCCATCCTTGCCCGGTTTTACCTTATCAAATCTTACCACGTCGCCCCAGTAGCCTTTGCTGCCACTTGCAAACACAGTTACAGTTCCGCCCATTGTCTGCTCTATATTCTGCATCTGCACCTTCTCCAGCTTAAGCTGGTAGATATAGCTGCCCCTGGCGGTTCGGCGGGCATCGGATGTCAGCACCCCCTCCAGGGCTGTGACCTTGGAAAGGCTTTTGGGGAGCAGCCCCGGGGCAGGCACATAACGGAAGGCTATTACACAGGCGGCCAGAGCACCCCACAGCAGGAACACCGGCAGCTGGTGAATGCGGAGAAAACGGCGGTTGAGGATAAAGAGAGCTGCGGTTA
>CADAEX010000145.1 GCA_902787125.1 uncultured Spirochaetaceae bacterium | reverse complement strand
CAATTGCAGGCTTTGAAGGATACTTTGGAGGAACTGCCTCCTGAACCTTGAGCTGCAGGTTGCTGTCCAGAAGTTTTACACCGTAGATCTGGAGCCTCTTGGCATAACCGTCAAGCATATTGTAGAATGCGCTGCTCCCCTTTCCTGCAAACTTGCGGTAGCACAGTGCACAGCCTGTCATAAGCACATCCACACCCTCAAGAAGAGCCCTCAGGGAGTGGATCCTTGGGACCTACAAGCAGCACTTTCTTACGCACTGATTCAACGCAGGCTTCACCCTGGCAATCTGCAGCACCTGCTGCCTGCTTTTTCTGGGCAATTGTCTCCATCACCTGCTTTGTGATCAATGTTACAATATCGTCAATACTCATTTCTGACATATTCACCACCGTTTTACTATGAACGCTTTTGTGCCCTCATTGACACAGGCTGCGTTTGCCTCGTCGAAATCGATGTGCATGGCCAGGAAAGCCTTGGATTTATCCTTGACCCGGGCTATAACGTTCTCAAGCACCACAGGACGGTCCGATGCCAGCTGGACGCTCATTCTCTGGCCATCCTTGACCTGATGCTTCTGGGCATCCTCTGTGGTCATATGGATATGAGCCTGGGCAATTATGGCACACTCTTTTGCCTTTATGCACCCCTCGTTGCCTATGATCAGCATATCGCCAGAGCCATCCAGATCTCCCGAAAGCCGCACCGGAACATTTACACCCAGTGACTTTGCGTCGGTGGCAGAAAGCTCCACCTGAGTCCGCTTCCGCTCAGGACCAAGCACAGCCACATTCTGCATAAAGCCCTTGTCAGTGACCAGCTTCACCCGCTCATTGGAAAGGAATTCTCCGGGCTGGCTCAGCATCTTCTTGGGAGTAAGCCGGTAGCCCTTGCCGAACAGTGCCTCCACATCCTCTACGGTAAGATGCACATGCCTGGCAGAAACCTCCACCAGTATCCCTTCTCCGCTGCCTGCGGATCTGCCGCTCTGGGCAGCCGGGGCATCACCCAGTGATGAGTTCACAACCTTGGCTACAATATCCCGAATATCCTTCTCGCTGTAGTAGTTCATTTGTCCACCTGATAAATCTTTCCGATAACCTTGCAGTACATGATATAGATACAGCTTGAGAGCCGGTTCATAGTCTCCACTATGTCCACCCTTGTGCACTTCTTGCCCTCGTAGAAGGCTCTTGCCGCAGCCAATTCCGCAGCACGCACACAGGTCCTGAGCCGGTTCAGCGCCGTACACATCTTTCCAAATTTATAGCTTGGCACAGGATGATCCATCTTAAGCTCGTCCCTCATATGATGGGTTATCTGGCGCATCCTTGCGCTGTCCATACCCAGAAGGACAAGTTTATCCAAAGGGACATCCCTCACCTCGGCCGACATAACCTTGCGGAGCAGCATAAGCACCTCTTCCAGGTCTGCACAGACAGCGGAATAGTGTTCCTCCACAGCTATGGTCTGGGTCCACATCACCTCTGCCATAAGGGAATCCAAAGCTCCCCTGAAGGCAATGCGGGGATGGGTCTTGGAAACAAGCTTATTGCCCCGGAGATGGGTCATCTCCTCAGGCTTATGATCAAGCTCCTCACCTGTCTCGTAGTCCACGTAGGTGGCCTTACCTTCCTTGACAGGAATCTTGGATACAGTCATAGTCTCCTGCTTCTTTTTCCCAGTCTCAAGCTCTATACCATGCTGGCGGATATAATCCATGGCTGCAGGGGTGATTATAGTACCATCCTCAACCACGAGTCTCTCATCCTCGGCATGGCGGGAACGCAGCTCCACATCTGAAAGTACTTTGCGTCTCAAAGGTCACCGCCTTGATTACATCTCAAGCTTAGGAAGAATGAATTCTACTTCTTCGTGTGGTCTTGGGATTACATGTACACTCACCAGCTCTCCTACTCTGGATGCTGCTGCTGCACCTGCATCTGTAGCTGACTTAACAGCACCTACGTCTCCCCGTACCATTACAGTCACAAGTCCGCCGCAAGCCGTACATTCGCAGCCTTAACCATTGCATCTGCTGCCTCGATTGAGCCTACAAGTCCTTTTGTCTCAACCATTCCCAATGCCTGTAAATTTGCCATAGTAATCTCCTTTGTTTCTTTTGTTTTCTTTGCTGTTGTACTCATAGCTTTTTCACATCTCAAGTTTTGGAAGAATAAACTCAACTTCCTCATGTGGTCTTGGGATTACATGCACACTCACCAGCTCTCCTACTCTGGATGCTGCTGCTGCACCTGCGTCTGTTGCTGACTTAACAGCACCTACGTCTCCAAGCCGTACATTCGCAGCCTTAACCATTGCATCTGCTGCCTCGATTGAGCCTACAAGTCCTTTTGTCTCAACCATTCCCAATGCCTGTAAATTTGCCATCTTCTCCTCCTGTATTTACATTCATTTTTTATTGCAATTTTGCTAAGATCGACCGGGTGATCCGCTCGATATCTTCCTTTGTCAGCATGCTTGCTCCCTTTGCCTCCGCTGCCGGCTCCGGAGCAGCTTTTTGTGCTGATCCAGCTTTCGGCGCCTCAGGTGCAGGGTTTCCGCCCCGCAGGTCTGCAAGCTCCTTTATTCCATAGGCCACCCGCTTGATGTTGATCAGGTTGAGAGGCCCTACGTTATCCGATGTGGCACTGCCACCCATTGCTCCGCATCCCAGGGTGAGGGCTGGAGCCAGACCTGTGGTGGCACCTACGCCGCCCAAGGATCCGTTTGTATTCACCAGAAGCCTTGATACCGGCTTCTTAAGTGCAAATTCTTTGATCACGCTTTCGTCCTGGCTGTGGATAGTCATGGTGTGCCCCACACCTTCGTTGTGCAGAATCTCCATGCAGCGCTCACATGCACTCTCCCAATCCTTCTCCACATAGAAGGCCAGGATAGGACACAGCTTTTCCCGGGAATACGGGTTGTCCTTTCCTACTGTGCTCTGAGGTGAGATAAGGATTCTGGTTCCCTCAGGAACAGAGAGCCCCACCTTCTCTGCGATAACCTTGGCACTGCGTCCAACTATGGCAGGGTTCATGGTGCCGTTGGCCCGCATGATGAAACGGCCCAGCTTGTCCGATTCCTCAGGATTCAGGAAGTAGCCCCCCTGTCTCTTTACTTCGGCAATCACCTGGTCCTTTATGCACTCTTCTGTAACTATGCTCTGCTCAGATGCGCAGATTGTGCCGTTATCGAAGGTCTTGCTCTCGAATATCCGGCGCACAGCCTCCTTGATGTCGGCTGATTTCTCAATGTAGGACGGGCCGTTTCCGGGGCCGACGCCCAGGGCGGGGTGGCCGGAGCTGTATGCTGCCCGCACCATTGCTTCGCCGCCGGTGGCCAGGATAATGCCCACATCCTTGTGCTTAAGGAGTGCTGATGTTCCCTCCGGGGAAGGAATTGTGACACACTGCACTATGCCGTCCGGGGCACCGGCGCTCTTTGCAGCCTGAGCCACGATTTTATATGTCTCAAGGATACAGTTCTTTGCATTGGGGTGCGGGCTGATGACTATGGAGTTCCCCGCCTTGATGGAGATCATGCTCTTGTACATCACTGTGGAGGTAGGGTTTGTGGAAGGAATAAGGGCTGCCACAACTCCCATGGGGACTGCAACCTCCATAAGATGCTTTGCCTTGTCCTCCCTGATGATTCCCACAGTCTTCATATCCTTGATTGCATTCCAGGTAAGGGTGCTTCCAAGTATGTTCTTGAGTATCTTGTCCTGCCAGATTCCGAAGCCTGTCTCCTCGCTGGCCATCTTTGCAAGGCGCTCTGCATTCTTGGCACCGGCCTCAGCTATGGCCTCGCAGATCTTATCTATCTTCTCCTGGCTGAATTCGGCCAGCTCTGCCTGGGCTGCCTTAGCCTTCGCAACCAGATCTCTGACTTCCTGTATCGACTGTAAATCTCTGTCCATCTGCATCCCCCTGCTCAATAGCGTATCGGTTTCTCGGCAACTGCACATACTGCATCTGCAAATGCCTGACAGGCTGCCTTGCAGGCCGCCTGGTCACCGGTCAAAAGTCCACCTGCAAAGTTGGTCTCTGTAGGCGGTCCATAAAAAGCATTCATTGTCACTTCTGCCACCTTGATGGCTGCATCCAGTCCCATGATCGCTTCCATCGGAGGGGCAATCAGGTATGCCATTGCTGTCCCCTCCGGCACTCCTGCTCCCTTGGAAAGGTAGCTTCCGGTACGGGAAATGCACTGGGCAAAGTAGACAATGGATCCATCATCATTTGCTGTGTAGAAATGAGCATCGTTCTTTATAAAATTCACGGCAGCCTCCAGTCCGCTCCGGACCTCTGACGGGCTGTCCCCTGATATGATGCCAAGGAATTCTCCTGCCAGCTTGGTGCTTGCATTGGAGGATCCGGCGTAGAGGCTTCTGGCGTATACCACCTCGACCCGGGCCTTCTTGGTGGCCTCGTCCAGTGCCACATAGGAGACATCATCGCAGTCTGTGGAGATAAGTCCCAGGCTGATATGCCCCTCTGGAAGCTTAAGCTCCTTTGCCAGATATGGGTTCACGTTCGGGATGATGTTGACACTCAATATGTTGGTCTGAATCGGTTCTCCCTTCATTCTCTCCTCACTTGACCAGATCTACACCGCTGGCCTTGGCAGCCAGTATCTTCTCTATGACTTCCACAATATAGGCTCCTGCCTCCACAGCAGAAAGGCCGTCCTTGTGAATATTTGAAACAACTGTGCGCTTGGACTCAGGTATTCCCACATGGGCATTGTAAACAATGTATGCACTCATGCTCTCTGATGTGGCAAGACCCGGTCTCTCGCCGATAAGGACACACACCACCTTTGCACCTACAATCTCGGCCACCTGGTCCTCGGCAGCCACACGGCCGTACTTCATGAAGAACGGTGTCCCTACTGTAAGCCCCTTGCTCTCAAGACCCTTCATAAGTACAGGCATGATCTTGTCCAGGTTTGCATTTATGGCAGTTGAGCTGAGGCCGTCGGCAGCATAGATCTGCACATCCGGATTCTTTGCGCACTTTTCCTTGAGAGTCTCCACTCCCTCGGGAGAGAGACGGCGTCCCAGGTCGGGCCTGGTTATGAATGTATCCTTTGTGTCGCACTGGGTCTTCACGCTGAAAAGGCTCATGCTCTTAAGAAGGTTCTCATCCACATCCTTCATGACAGCATCACGGGCTTTAGCATGGTCGGCCCTGAGGGTGAGCATGGTCTGGGTGTTGAGCCGGGCGCCGCACTTGCCTACGCCGATCCTGGCGGTGGTCCGCTTTTTCATGTGGGACAGCTCAACTGGATCTATTGGGTTCTCCAGAAGTGGAATCTTCTTAACTTCTTCTGAAGCGATATCGAAATCTGG
>CADAEX010000144.1 GCA_902787125.1 uncultured Spirochaetaceae bacterium | reverse complement strand
GAACTCTGTAGGAAAGGCTGCCAACCAGATGATCGAGGAAGTAAGACGCCAGTTCAGAGAGGACAAGGGAATCATGGCTGGAACATCCAAGCCGGACTACAAGCGCTGTGTATCTATCTCCACAGGAGCTGCTCTTAAAGAGATGATTATGCCTGGCGTTATGGCAATCGTTGCTCCTATCGCAGTAGGTATCATCCTTGGACCAGCTGCTCTGGGTGGAATGCTGGCTGGAGCTCTTGCTGCAGGTGTTCTCCTGGCTATCATGATGGCTAACGCTGGTGGTGCATGGGACAATGCAAAGAAGTATATCGAGGGCGGTGCTTATGGCGGAAAAGGTTCCGATACCCACAAGGCTGCAGTTGTCGGCGATACTGTCGGCGACCCGTTCAAGGATACATCCGGTCCTTCCATCAACATCCTTATCAAGCTGATGACAATCATCGCAGTAGTATTTGCTCCGCTGTTTGTTTCAATCGGTGGCCTTCTGAAATAAGCTGCAAGTTTGAAAACGGTTTTTAATAAAAAGGGCGTCTTGATAGACGCCCTTTTTTTATATGAGCATAAGAGCTGTTACCAGGGGAATAAGCAGGTTGTCATAATCTTTTATAGGAAGAAGCTCTGTCAATGTGGCAGCCATGGCTACAGATGCACTCTTTAAGATATCGCAGCCAGAAGCATGGAAAGCCAGAATAAATACTGTTGCAAAGCATGCCATAGAACCTTCCAGGGTCTTTCCTGTATATGGAATCTTGATTCTGCCTAAACTTTTTCCTACCAGACAGGCTGCTGTGTCACCGAAAGCCAGTGCAAAGATGCCTGCTGCCGCATATTCTAAAGGAAAGAGGGCAAGTGCTCCCATTGCACCCAGGGCCAGAGTCACCGGGGCTTTTGCAAAATGGTCTATATCCCGGGTGCGGAATGCCTTTGCCTTTATGTCAGAAAGGACAGGCACATAATGGCCTGCCAGCCTCTGGTACTCAGACCAGGAGTAGAGTATGATGCCGGCACTCAGCAGAAAAAATGCCAGAGCATAGCTGTATTCTGCGATGAATGGAACAAATACTATAAGACAATGTATAATCTTCCTGCATGCTTCCTGATGCATGACAGTGATAATTCTCTGCATGCTTTTTTATCGGCATTTTTACAGGAAGAATAATACCTTGATATATATAGTTGCAATAATCAGGGTAAACAGCATTATCAGGAAGCTGTACTTGGTGAACTGCATAAAGCTTATCTTGTAACCGCTCTTGCCTGCAATTCCAACAGCCACCACATTGGCAGAGGCCCCCACCAAGGTGCCGTTTCCACCCAGACATGAACCCAGTGCCAGAGACCACCATACTGGTACAATGGCTGCAGTTCCCAGGGTTGCTTCCATGTTGGATACCATAGGAATCATAGTAGCTACATAAGGGATGTTGTCCACCACAGAGGAGAATATGCCGCTTGCCCAGATCATGATGAAAGAGGTCTTTTCCACATTTCCATCAGTCAGTGCCAGAAGCTTCTCCGATGCCAGCTGTATGGTTCCCGATTCCACCAGACCGCCCACCAGAATGAACAGACCTATGAAAAAGAGGATAGTTCCCCATTCCACAGCCTTGAGTATCTCGTCTATATCTTTCTTTCCTGAGATTACCATAAGAAGCGATGCACCAAAAAGGGCTACAACCGATGCCTCAAGCTTAAAGAGACCATGGAACACAAAGCCTGTCATTACAATAGCCAGCACCAGAAGGCACTTTTTAAGAAGCTTTGCATCCTCTATAGCCTTGGTCTCGTCAAACTCCAGAATCCTGGCTTTTCGCTCGGTGGAGACTATCAGCTTTTTCCGGTAAACAACCCAGAGAATGACAGAGAAAAGGACTAAAAGCAGCACTACCAGCGGTCCCATGACAACCAGGAACTTAAGGAAGTCGAATCCTGCCTTGCTGCCAATCATAATGTTAGGAGGGTCGCCAATCAGGGTTGCAGTACCGCCGATGTTGGATGCCAGAGAGATGTTGATTATGAACGGCACTGGTGATATTCCCAGCTCCACCGCAATCAGGATAGTGATAGGAGCTATGATGAGCACTGTGGTCACGTTATCCAGGAATGCGGAGAACAGGGCAGTGAGCAGCGACAGCATAATCAGTATCTTGAGGGGTTCTCCCTTGACAGCCTTGGCTGCCTTGACTGCAATGTACTGGAATATACCGGTATCCTTTGTTATTCCTACAATAATCATCATGCTTACCAGGAGGAATATGACGTGCCAGTCTATGATTCTGTAGGCTGTCTCGCTGTCTATGATACGCAGCATCAGGTAGATGGAGGCGCCGAACAGGGCTACTATAGTCTTGTTCATCTTTTCGGTGGAGATAAAAATGTAGATAACTAGAAAGATGGCAAGAGATAGAAGAATAAGTGTCATGTCAGCCTCTGATAACCTTCTGCAGAATATCCTTAAGACTTACAATGCCTACGATTTTATCCCCCTCTGTCACTGGTATCTGACGCCTTCTGTTGGTAATGAACTCCAGGGCTGCATTTATAAGTGATATATCCTTTCGGAATGTGATAGTCGGTTTTACCATTATATCCTTTACCAGCACTGTGTCCTCCTCCCGGAACAGCTTCTCAAGAGGCTCAAAGCTATTAAGGAACTTGAGGTTTGCCATCTGGGAGGCATAGTCAGGAATGCTCTTTTCCATCAGCGATATAAGGTTCACCTCGCCTATGAAGTTGCCGCTGTCATCAACCACAGGGAGGAATCCCAGGTTGTATTTATAGAAAATATCGATAAGTTCCCGCATGGTGGAGTTCTGGTTTATGGTGATTACATCCTGGACCATGATGTCTTCTACTGTGATGTCCTTCTTGATAGTGATGTTGTTGTCGTCAAAGAACTGCATCATCTTATCGCCGGAAGGGCACTTGAGCCAATTCTCGAAAAGTGTTTTGTTCCTGGACATCTTCATGAATGTGGCCAGAGTGTTCAGATAGGTGTTGGAGACAGTCTTTGATGTCAGGATCAGGACAAATATCTTCACCTCCACATTGTCGCAGAGTATGGGCTTTTCTGGTACCAGGATTGATATGATAAGGTCATCCAGATTGTCAAGCCGGGCATGAGGAACCGCTAT
>CADAEX010000143.1 GCA_902787125.1 uncultured Spirochaetaceae bacterium | reverse complement strand
TGAAGATTCTTATTGTAGATGATGACCCGATGGTAGCTCACATCAACCTTAAGTTCGCCAACAAGGCAGGCTATGATGATGTGGATACAGCTGCTGACATAGAAAGTGCAAAGGAGAGGCTCAGGCAGGGCGATATTGACCTGGTGCTCCTTGATGTGTACCTGCCCACAGGAAAAGGGACAGAAATCCTCAAGTGGATACGTCAGGAGAACCTGAACACCGATGCCATCCTTATAACAGCAGACCGGAGCTCCGAGACAGTGGAGGAATCCATGAACTTCGGTGCCGTGGACTATCTGATAAAGCCTTTCGATTTTGACCGGTTCCAGCTTGCCTTGGAGAAGTTCGAGCGGAAACGGTATGGCTTTGTGGGGAAGAAGAGCGTGGAACAGGAAGATATAGACAGCATCTTCTTTGAGTCTGTGGACCGGAATGACAAGGTCAAGGATATGCTTGAGAAGGGGATGAGCGAGAAGACCTATACTGCAATCCTGGAGGCTATAAAAGCTATGGATGCCCCTACGACAGCAGAGGAGCTTGGTGATAAGCTTGGTATCTCCAGAGTATCGGTGCGCCGTTACCTTGAGTTCATGGAAGACAAGGGAATCCTTGAGATGAAGCCTATCTACGGCAAGAAAGGAAGGCCTCAGCACCTGTTTAAATATGTCAAAGAGGGTAATTGACCTTATTCTGGTTATTTGATAAAGTGATTTGCGTTAATTGGTGGCGTAACTCAGTCGGTAGAGTAAGCGGCTCATATCCGCTCTGTCAGGGGTTCGAGTCCCTTCGCCACTAATTTTTTTTGCCTTTATAGGCAAGCTGACCACAGGCTCCGGAGACACCGAAGCCTTTTCTTTTTCTCAGGGTGTAGTTGATCCCCAGCTTGTCAAGCTTTGAGCAGAATACATTGATATCCTTCCGGTCCGGAGTCTGGAAGGGCTTTCCCTCCACAGTGTTCCATGGAATCAGGTTGACCAGCACCGACAGGCCGCTTGTGAAGTGCCTCAGTGCCTTAATATCCTCATCTCCCATGTTGAAGTCCTTTATAAGCACATACTCGAAGGTGAACCGCTTGTTCTTGTCCTGCTGGAATGCCTTAAGGGCACTCTTGAGATCAGAAAGAGGGTAGCGCTGGGTGATTGGCATGATCTGGCGCCGCTTCTCCTCTATGGCGCTGTTGAGGGAGACAGCAAGCCTTATCTCCAGCTTGGACTGAGCCAGGGCCTGTATGCCTGGAACTACGCCGCAGGTGGATATAGTCATCCGCCGGGCCCCAAGTCCTATTGCATTCTTGTCGTTAAGTATTGTTATTGCCTTCTTCAGGTTGTCGATGTTGTCGAAGGGTTCGCCCATCCCCATGAATACTATGTTGGAGAGCTTGCCTGCAATTCTGGAGCCAATAAGGTACTGCTCCAGTATCTCCCCGGCAGTCAGGTTCCGCTTAAAGCCCATGTCGGCAGTGCGGCAGAAGGCACAGCCCATCTTGCAGCCCACCTGGCTTGATATGCAGATAGTCTTCCTGTCGGTGCCGTCAGAAAGTATTACGCACTCGGTGAAAAGGCCGTCGGAAAGCTCTATGCGGAGCTTACAGTTGCCCCCGTCGTCATCAAGGGAAGTATCTACCTTGGAAGTGAATATGCAGAAGTTCTCTGCCAGGCTCTGGCGCAGGGACAGAGGCAGGTCTGTGATCGCATCGAAGCTCTCTATGCCTGAATAGATGGCATGATAGATCTGCTTGCTCCGGAACTTTTCCTTTACCTGTATAAGCTCCTGAATCTCCTCTGGAGAAAGGCCCAAAAGGGTTGTCATAGTATCAGATGAGGCCTTTGGTGGAGAGCACCTGGTCTGAATCTGCAGCTGCATAGGACTGGGCAATAGCCTTGCCAAGTGCCTTGAAAAGGGCCTCTGCCATGTGGTGGCTGTTCTGTCCGTAGCGGCAGGTGCAGTGGAGTGCTATCTGAGCTCTGTTTGAGAGAGCTATTAAGAATTCACGTATCAATGCCATGTCGAAGGTGCCGGAATATGCCTGGGGGAATTCTGCGTTGAGCACCATGGAAGGGCGGCCGCAGATATCGATGACAGCCTCGGAGACAGCCTCATCCATAGGGATGATTGAATAGCCGTAGCGCTTAACAACGCCTGCTTTCTCAGCAGACTTGGCAAGGGCATCGCCCAGCACAAGGCCTATATCCTCCACAAGGTGGTGCGGGTCCACGTCCACATCGCCGTCAGCCTTAACCTTGAGGGCAAAGCCGCCATGGAATGCCATAGCTGTAAGCATGTGGTTGAAGAAAGCCACAGGGGTATCGATCTCAACACCCTTTGCATCCATATCAAGAGTCAGCTTTATGTCTGTCTCCTTGGTCTTTCTCTTTAATACAACAGTACGGTTTCCCATGTTGCGCCTCCTATTTTTATTATTTATCGGCACCTTATATATATTCCTATACTATACAAATAGAGTTTTTTCAGTTATATTGTCAGAACAGCGGTCGTTCCGTTTACCCGCTTGAACAAAACAAGGGAGATACATCATGCATTTCGGATTCAATGAAATGATGTGGTTCGCAGTTCTTATAGTGAACTTCATCATTGTACTGGCTGTCTACCGCTTCATGGGCAAGACAGGTCTTTTCGTGTGGATGGCAATCGCCAGCATCCTGGCAAACATACAGGTGCTCAAGCTGGTGGAGTTCTTCGGCTGGAACATAACCCTGGGCAACGTGCTCTACGGCACCTCCTTCCTGGCCACCGACATAATATCGGAGAACTATTCCAAGGAGCTGGCCCATAAATCGGTGTGGGTGGGGTTCTTCGCCATGATCTCCATGATCATACTCATGACATTGTCATGTCTCTTCATCCCTGCGGCAGATGACTTCGTGTCGGATCATATGAAGGCCATTTTCACCGTGATTCCACGGGTATCCTTAGCAAGCCTTGTGGCATACCTTATATCCCAGAACCACGATGTCTGGGCATACCACTTCTGGATGGAGAAGTTCCCAGACACCAAGTTCATCTTCATAAGGAACAATCTGAGCACCATGGTGAGCCAGCTGATTGACAGCGCCATCTTCACCACAATAGCCTTCGCCGGGATGTACCCCTTTGGAGTGCTGGTGCAGATCATAATCTCAACCTATGTCCTCAAGTGGCTGGTGGCATTGTTTGACACAGGCTGTGTTTACA